>CAUYZA010000118.1:0-8815 GCA_963577225.1 Dehalococcoidia bacterium
CTTGCGAGCGACCGTGGCGTCGGCGTATTCCTTCTCGCGGAGATGAGCCACGTAGCCCTGCAGCAGATTGGGATCGACGTCGCACCAATCCGGCAGGACGCCGTTCGCCGGCCGGTCTGCCACGAAGACCCGGAACTGCTCCAGGTCGTTGCGGTAGGCCGAAATAGTGTTTGTCGCCGAACCTTTCTCCACGGACATAAAAGTCAGGAAGTGTTTGACCTGCTTATCCACGAAGGGTGCCCTTACTCGATGCGGATGGGGTGGGTACGGGCGGCATCATAGGCAGCCCATTTTTGCCGTCACAAGTCAATGCCCACCGCCTTTCCACGTTGTCCACGCCTATTCGCCTGGATTTACCCGGCTGGTTTCAGGCGCTCCGCGCCTATGCGAGCGGTCTCCTCCCCGATCGCCCCGTCGCTACGCGCGATCGCGACCGATTGGCCCGGCTTCCCATGCCGTTCCCGCATCCGACGTAGGGAGCCCGTGTCGCAGCTCTCGACGAGCGCCGCAGCGACGCGCTTGACTCTACATAATCTATCGGGCAACGTCGAGCGCGCGGGTGATCGCGCCACTGGAGCGTCAGATCGCGTCTTTGACAAGCTCCGCCAGCGCTCGGGTCAGACCCGGCGTCGCGGCGATCTCGTCGACGCTTGCTTCCCGCAGCCCTTTGAGCGATCCGAACTTGCGCAGCAGCGTCTTTTTCTTCTTCGGCCCGATCCCGGCGACCGAGTCCAGCGGGCTGCTGAGCCCGCGCTTGCCGCGCAGGTTGCGGTGATACGTGATCGCGAAGCGGTGTGCCTCGTCGCGGATCCGTTGCACTAAATAGAGACCCTGCGATCGCCGATCGAGCCGGATCGGCTCGCGCGAGTCCACGACGAACAGCTCCTCCTCGCGCTTGGCCAGCCCGGCCAACGGCAGGTGATCGACGCCGAGGTTGCGCATCACATCGTGGGCCGCGGAGAGCTGGCCCTTGCCGCCGTCGAGGATGACGAGATCCGGCTCCGCCTCCCAGCCCTCGTTCGAACGCAGCGCCGCGCTCGCCGCTTCCGCTGCGTCCGCATCGGCCGCCAGGCCGCTTGCCACATCCCCGTCAGCGACGAGGATGCCCTCCGCGTCGACGATCGGATCGGCCGGGGGTCCTTCCGGCTCGTCCGCGAAGACAGGGACGCGCAACTCGCCCGGAATTGTCTTGCGCTCGGCGGCCGACGGCTCCTGCACTCGCTCAGACTGGCGTTCGCGCGCCATGCGCTTAAAGCGACGTTGCAGGACTTCCGCGATCGACGCGAAATCGTTCGCGCCTTCCACGTCGCGGATCTTGAAGCGCCGGTACTCCCGCGTCGCGGGCTGCCCGTCCAAGAACACGACCATGCTTGCGACGGAGTTCGTGCCCTGGGTGTTGGAGATGTCGTAGCACTCGATCCGTTGCGGCGGCGCAGGCAGGTTCATCGCTTCCTGCAGTTCGCTGAGCGCTTCGCTGGTCTTACCGGCGTCCGCCATCCACTTCACGCGCAACATCTGCAACGACTCGCGTGCGTTGTCGGTCGCCATTGTCACCAGCCGCCGCTTCTCGCCGCGCTCGGGCACCCGCAGTTCCACGTTGGAGCCGCGCTTCGACGTCAGCCAGCTCTCGACCAGCTCCGACTCCTCGATCGCGTGCGGGATCAAGACCAGCCGTGGCACCGACGATGAACTCTCGTAGAACTGCTTCAAGAACGAGCCCAGGACGGTTTCCGGTGTCTCTTCCTTTGTCCCCGCCAGCACGAAGTGGTCGCGTCCCGTCATCTTCTGGCCGCGCACAAAGAAGACCTGCACCACCGCCTCGTCGCCATCCCGCTCGATCCCGAACACATCGATGTCGGCATTCTCGACCTGCGCCGTCACCTGCGACTCCGTGACCCGCTCGACGGCCCCGATCTGGTCTCGGATCTGCGCCGCTCGTTCGAACTCCAGCTCGTCGGCCGCGGCCGCCATCTGTTGCTTGAGTTCTCGCACCACCACGTCGGTGCGGCCCTCCAGGAACAGGATCACCTGGTCGATCACCTCGCGGTATTCGGCCGGCGTGCAGTACGACGTGCACGGCGCGATGCAGCGGTTGATGTAGTAGTCCAGGCAGGGGCGCGGATCCGTGCCGGTGATTACCTTGGTGCAGGAGCGCCAGGGGAACAGCTTCTTGACCAGGTCCAGCGTCGTTCGCACCGACTTGGCGCTCGCGTAGGGACCGAAGTAGCGGGCGCGATCGCGTTCCACGCGACGTGTGATGTAGACCCGCGGCCATGGCTCCGTCACATCGATCTTGAGGAAGGGGTAGTGCTTGTCGTCCTTCAGCCGCACGTTGAAGAAGGGCTGGTGGCGCTTGCAGAGCGTCGCCTCCAGATGCAGCGCCTCTTGCTCGGTGTTGGTGACGATGTGTTCG
This sequence comes from Dehalococcoidia bacterium, assembly GCA_963577225.1. Lineage (GTDB taxonomy): Bacteria > Chloroflexota > Dehalococcoidia > Bin125 > Bin125 > JAPUIR01. The sequence continues at coordinate 2,414 of CAUYZA010000118.1, forward strand.
AGCTCGTCGATCTTGCTCGCCAGAATGCGCGTCTTGCCCTCCAGCGATCGCGGCGAGCCGAAGTACGACCGCACCCGCGATCGCAAGTTGGCCGCCTTGCCCACGTAGATCACCTCACCCAGCGCGTTGCGGAAGAGGTAGACCCCGGGCTTTGCAGGCAGAGCCTTGACCTGCGCCTCGAGCTTGGCGCGGCCGTCGGTGCTAGGGCCTGGCTGGGACTGGGCATCGCTGTCGGACATGACCAATCCAGGATACGTCCGTCTGTCGATACCCTGCTGTATCGATCTGCACCGAACGACGGGCGTCGTCCGGCATGAGGAACCAGTGCTGGCGCCGCGACTTCAGCCATGTTCGATGAACTCGCCCACCCGGGTGCGATCTCCGAGCAAGATCGCCTCGACAACAGTTGCGCTCGCGTCGTTCATGGACGCCGTGCAGGCGCGGCGTGCTGAACACGAGCAGGTTCAGAGCGTCGTCATCCCGGACATGTTCGAAGCTCCACCGGAGGCCCTCGTCGACTCCCCACCGCCGCCGGTGACCGACGGCGTCCTCAGCGGCATGGGCGCCAGCAGAGGCTCGGAGGCCGGTGTCGCGCGCATTGTCGAGTTGGCACACGCGACCTCAGCAACAGACGTCAAGGCCGGCGAGATCCTGATCGCCCCCCTTCACCGACGCGGCCTGGACGCCGCTCTTCTTGCCGGCGGCGGCCGTCGTCGTCGAGACGGGCGGCGTGCTCTCGCATGCGGCCACCGTGGCGCGCGAATACGGCATTCCCGCCGTCGTCGCCGTGCCGGGCGCAACGCAGCTGATTCAGAGCGGTCAGACGGTCCGGGTCGATGGCAACGCGGGGACCGTCACCATCGAATCCTGATCCGTTCGGAGGATTTTGCGGGAAAATGGTGCGCTCGACAGGATTCGAACCTGTGACCTCTGCCTCCGCAGGGCAGCGCTCTATCCACTGAGCTACGAGCGCGAATCAACCGTCCGTGCGCTGTTTCTGACAGCGACCCGTGATGGGGGATGGTGCCGATGGAGGGACTCGAACCCCCACGGGCTAATGCCCACTACGCCCTGAACGTAGCGCGTCTGCCAGTTTCGCCACATCGGCCTGTGACTATCCCCCGGCTTCCTGGGGCTTCTGCCGCCCCCGAGCGGGCGGTTTCTGGTGGGCGATGCTGGACTTGAACCAGCGGCCTCTCGGATGTGAACCGAACGCTCTAGCCAGCTGAGCTAATCGCCCGTCACGGGGTCCGGCGCTCCAGGTAACGCCAGCGCAGGTGCGGAATTGGTAGCAGCGGCAGGACTTGAACCTGCGACCTTGGGCTTATGAATCCCCTGCTCTACCGACTGAGCTACGCTGCCATGGCCTACGCGCAGGTACGTACGCATGCTACCAACGCCCGGATCACAGGGTCAATTTCGTTGCATGCAGACGCCTGCCGCAACACTCGCCGCGCGCCCGGCGAATCCACCGCATATTCCCGCCCGTATCTCGGTCAGACAGTTTGAGCGGCAGGGGCGCATCGAAACCGCGCAACGCGGTGGACGGCGAGCAGGGTGGAAGGGACATCGGTCATGGGATCGATATTGATGAGGAAGCCCATAGGCCCGGTCCTTCGGTTCTTTCGCGACATCGAATTCAACGCCCTCAAGCGCCCGCGCTCGCGCCGCGAGCTGGTGACCCGTTTCGGCATTCTCGGCGGCGTAATCGTGGCCGCACTCCTGCCCTTCCTGATTGTCAGCAGCCCGCAGGACGTGTCGGAAGTGGCTGGGGCCCGCTTCCTCGCCGACCTCACCGCCCTCGACGCATCCCGCACCGAGCTCGACCTATTGCGGGATGATCCGGCCGCGGACGCCGCGACCATCCAAACGCTTGAGGCCCGCATCGAGGACCTTGAGCAGCAGACCTTCCTGGGCTACATCGAACGGGAAGGCGACGCGCCCCAAGAAGGCGCGCTGGTGCCCGACTTCCGCCTGCTCAACATCGACGGCGACCCCGTCCATCTGAGCACGCTCGGCAAGCCGGCCATTGTCAACTTCTGGGCCTCTTGGTGCGCCTTCTGCATCGAGGAGATGCCCGACCTGCAACGCTTACACGAGGCGATCGGCGACCGCGTCACCATCATTGGCATCAACCGTGGCGAGGCCCAGGGCACCGCGCGGCAATTCGCCATCCAGACTGGTGCCAGCTACACGCTCTTGCTTGACCTGCGCGACGAGCTGGCCGCGACCGACGGCCCCTATCGCGTGATTGGGATGCCGACCACCTTCTACATCCGCGCCGACGGCCGCATCGACACCGTCAAAATTGGTTTCCAGACGCTGGAGGACCTGCAGGAACTCTCCGCTTCGCTGTTGGGCGAGAAACTGGACATCGTCGAGCAAGCCGAGATTGATGACTCGTTCGCGGGCCAGGTCATCGACACCCTGGACTCGCAGGCCGCCAACAACGCCGTCACTCTCAACCTCTTCGAGCAGTTCGCCGCGGACCCAACCCGTGTCGAGGACATCGCCTGGCAGCGCAATATCACCGCGCAGACCAACATCTGGCGCACCAACCTGGCTCGCTTCCAGGAGATCAAGCCGCCCGAGTTGGCGCAGGCGCTCTACGACGAAGTCGTCGAGGCACTGCGGCTGCTGGAGTTGGCGGGCACGCTGCTACAGACCGGGATCGATTCCGGCGACATCGGGGGCGTCAACCAGGGCATCCAACTCTTCAATGAGTCGCTCCCCATCTACAACGATGCGGCGGATGACCTGCGCGGCTTCCTCGCCACGATTTGACCCCTCCCGACGCCGTCCATAGCCTCGATCCTGATGGGCCACTGCGCGTGGGCGATTAGCTCAGTTGGCTAGAGCGTCCGGTTTACACCCGGGAGGTCCGAGGTTCGAGTCCCCGATCGCCCACCACGCAAGATTGGCTTGCGGGCATGAGCTGGTCCCGGAGGAGGTAAATCCTTTGCCCGCCTCTTACGCTCCGGCCGTGACGAAGCCAGCCAGCCGACCGGCGCGGCCGCCCACCCACCCGGATCGGCTCACCCCGGCTGAGTGGGACGTGCTAGAGCGCGTGCGCCACGGCATGACCCACCGCGAGATCGCGCAGGTTCGTTCCAGGCCGCGCCCCACATTATCTTCCGTCACGACGACGGCATTGAGCAGTGGATGGCGTTCTTCAAGGATCCGTTTGACAACGTACTGGCGTTGATGGCTCGCGTAGAAGTGGGCTAAGTCCCTACGGGCCCGGCCTTCAACGCGGTTGCTCACTTCGGCGCTGCTCCAGCCCCGCCCAACCGTGCGACGGGCACGGGCCGCTCTCATTTCTTCGGCGCGGGCGCGGCTACCCGCGGGGAGCGCGGCCCTTCGTCTTCTCCCACCCGAGGAGCGTTGTCGTGGCCCGGAGTGGCCGGGCCTGATTGACACTCGCTCCGACCCGTCCGTAGCCTCGACGCGGGGCCCGTCCGCACCTGACAAAACGGACCCGCGAGGAGAGGCCGGCCATGAGCAGCTCACTCAGCGAGTGGCTCGACAGCACGTATCAGAAGGCCGCCGACAAGAACGGCGAGCGCCGAGCCGAGTTCCGTCGCTCCAGTGGTGACGCGCTCCAGCCGGTCTACGCGCCCCAACACGACCCCGGCGCCAAAGGCTACGTCGAGAAGAACGGCTTTCCAGGCGAATTTCCATACACGCGCGGCATTCAGTCCACGATGTATCGCGGCCGGCTCTGGACCATGCGCCAGTACGCCGGTCAGGAAGACGCGGAATCGAGCAACCGCCGCTACCGCTTCCTGCTCGACCAGGGCCAGACCGGCCTCAGCGTCGCCTTCGACCTGCCTACGCAGATCGGCTACGACTCCGACTCCCCCATGTCTGAGGGCGAGGTCGGCAAGGTTGGCGTCGCGATCGACTCCATCGTGGACATGCGGACCTTGTTCAACGACATCCCGCTCGATCACGTCACGACGTCGATGACGATCAACGCCACCGCCACCACGCTGCTTAGCCTTTACGCCGCGGTAGCTGAGGAACAGGGCGTCGACAGGTCAAAAATCGGCGGCACAATCCAGAACGACATTCTCAAGGAGTACATCGCGCGCGGGACCTACATCTATCCGCCGTCGCCCTCGCTGCGCCTGATCACGGACAGCTTCGCCTATTGCGCGGAGGAGGTGCCGCGTTGGAACACCATCTCGATCAGCGGGTACCACATGCGCGAGGCGGGCAGCACGGCCGCCCAGGAGGTGGGCTTCACCCTCGCCAACGCGATTGCCTACGTCGATGCCGCGCTCGCCGCCGGTCTCGACTTCGACACCTTCGGTGGCCGGCTCAGCTTCTTCTTCGCTTGCCACTCCAACTTCCTCGAAGAGGTGGCGAAGTTCCGCGCCGCCCGGCGACTCTGGGCGCGCATCGCGCGGGATCGCTTCGGCGCCACCAACCCCCGCGCCATGATGCTGCGCTTCCACACCCAGACCGGCGGGGTCACCTTGACCGCGCAGCAGCCCGACAACAACGTGATCCGCACTACGGTCCAGGCGTTGGCCGCCGTTCTGGGCGGGACGCAGTCGCTGCACACCAACTCGCTCGACGAGGCGCTCAGCTTGCCAACCGAGCACGCGGTTGAGATCGCGCTGCGTACGCAGCAGATCCTCGCGCATGAGAACGGCGTCGCCGACGTGATCGACCCGCTGGCGGGATCGTTCTACGTGGAAGAGATCACGGACCAGATCGAGGCTGAAGCCGAGGCCTACATCGCCAACATCGACGCCCTCGGCGGCGCGGTGCGGGCGATCGAGCAGGGCTATCAGCAGCGCGAGATCATGGAGACGGCGTTCGGCTTCCAGCGCGCGATCGAAGCGGAAGCGGCCGCCGCGGCGGAAGGCGCGCCTCCCGGCGCCAAGGGTCAGGTCAAGGTTGGCGTCAATCGCTTCGTCAGCGAGGACGGCGTCCAGCCCGAGGTTTTGCGCGTCGACCCAGCCGTGCGCGACCATCAAATCGAGAAACTCGACGTCCTGCGTGTGGCGCGCGACGCCGGAGCCGTGAGCGCGGGCCTGGATCGCATCCAACAGGCCGCGGCCGGCGAGGAAAACCTGGTGCCTCTCATCTTCGACGCCGTCAAGGCCGAAACGACGCTGGGCGAGATCTCCGACGCCATGCGCGCCGTGTGGGGCGAACACCGTGAGCAGGTGGTCGTCTAGTCCGGCCCGCCGCCCACCCGTATCTTCTGCGACGAGGCTAGGCTGGGTGAGAGAAGGTCGAGCAAGTTGTGAGTCGTCGTGGTGCCCGCCCTGAGGCCGACTCCGAGTCGGGCTACACCGTCGCCGAGCGGATTCGCTATTGGCTCGTCGAAGAGCGCCGGTTGCTACTCGAGGCCGTCTACGGCCTGACCGCCGACGCGGCCCACAAGCCGCTCGACCCGGACGCCGTTAACTCCTGGTCCGTACACGACATCCTGGCCCACCGCATGTTCTGGGAGGGCCGTGAGTCCGAAGCGATCGAACAATTTCTGCAGGGCAAGCGCGTCGAGTTGCTCGACTTCCCCGTCAAACGAATCGATGGCACGAACGGCGCTGCCGTCGATACCCTGCGCGGTCAGCCGACGGAGAAAATCCTGCGCGGCCTGGGCAAGACCCGCAAGGCGCTGCTGGAATTCGTGGCCAAACTCGACGACGATCAACTCAACGATGACGAAAGCGCTGCCCAATTGATTCTGGGTGTCGCGCTGGAGCACGATCGCGAGCATCGTAAGCAGATCCAGGACTGGCGCCGTCAGCAGGCCCTCAACGAAGATCGTCCGGCTGATCCTTCGCCGGATCAGGCCGTCGATCGCCCAGAGCTGGACACACGGTGACCCTGACCCGGTTGCATCACGTCGCCGCCGTCGTGGCGGACGCGGACTCCGCGCTCGGCTTTTGGCGTGACACGCTCGGGCTGCCCGTGGCCAAGGACCGGATCGTCGAGGAGCAGGGCGTGCGCGGCGTGTTGCTCGCCCTCGACAACGCCGAGATTGAGCTGATCCAGCCGCTCACGCCGGACAACGGCGTTGCCCGTTACCTGGCCGATCGCGGCGAGGGTTTTCACCACATCTGCTTCGAGTCGACCGATGTCGCCGCCGACCTGATCGCGGCCAGCGAGGCCGGGATCAAGATGATTGACAAGACCCCGCGCGACGGGCTCGCGGGCTTGATCGGCTTCCTCCACCCACGCGCCAACCACGGGGTGCTGATCGAATACGCCCAGCCTCCGGACGACGAAGCTCCGCGCCCGACGAGCGATGATCCATCCGCTCCCCAGCGTGTCCATCACGCCGTCTGTGCCGCGCGCGACGTCGCCGCCGCCACGGCCACCTTCTGTGAGCACTTCGGAATGCACGAAGCGGAGCGCCACCAGTCCGACCCCTTCGCTGTC
>CAUYZA010000119.1:0-8797 GCA_963577225.1 Dehalococcoidia bacterium
GGCGTGAGCGGTGGGTCCCCAGGTGACGTATGAGGCGTCGCGACCGAGGTGCCCGAAGCCGGAAAGCGAGACGTAAATGATGTCGGGCCGCAACTCGCGCAGCCGCTCGTAGTCGAAACCCATGCGGCTGAACGCGCCGGCGCTGTAGTTCTCGATCACGACGTCCGAGACCGCAATCAGCCGCTCCACCACTTCACGTCCACCGGGATGGTGGATGTTGGCGGTGATGCTCAACTTGTTGCGGTTGAGGTTGGAGTGGAATCCACTGCTGTTGTACGACGGCTCGATGTCAGGCTGCGGCAAGCCCAGGCGGATGGAGTCGAGATGCGACTCGTTTTCGACCTTGATCACCTCCGCGCCGAGATCGGCGCAGATTCGCGTGGCCTGGGGACCGGCGACGATCCAGGAAAAGTCGGTGATGCGAACGCCCTCGAGTGGGAGTGGGGCCTGATCAGTCATGCCGCGAGCTTGGCCTTTCGGTGCTTGCGCATCTTACGTGGAGCCACGGTCTCGGCCAGCGTCTCGAACGTCTGCACTTCTACCTTGCCCGCCGCGAAGATGGCTGCCCAAGCGTCCGCGACCGCCCCGAAGTCGGCGCAGGAGCGGCAGGCCTCGTGGTCGCCCTTGGAATCCCAGCGCAAGTGGTTCACGAGCAGTTTGCTGTCATGGCTGCGAAAGAGCGTGCTGCCCTGGAAACCGGGCTGCTTGCGGAAAACAGGCAGGACTTCGCGCGCGGCTTCGAATACCGCATCCGGGATCGCGTTTTTGGAGACCACTCGGAACATGACGTGAAATGTGTCGCGAGGCATTCCGAACGTTCCTAGAGTATCGCTACGCGGGCGCTGAGGTCGATCGCGGCCCATGGTAGCGGCGTGCTTGGCGACAACCCAGTCGCAGCGGTGGCGTCCTCAGCCCGCGGGGCAGGAGCCACTAGCGGTGGCCCATAAGCTCGACGACGTTTCAGCGGCGCATTAGGGTGGATCGGGGTGGCGTGCGGAGCACGCCGAGGATGTTGGTTGCTCGCCGGAGGCTACGCGTTCCGCCTGGATCCGTGCTCCCGCATGGTCCAAAGTAGGCCGCCATGACGCATCGTCGGATGGGCGCACTGCTGCTTTTCGTCCTGCTCGTCGTCACCGCGACGGCGGCATCTTCGTTTGGGCAGGTATCGGCGCAATCCGCCGGATTGCCGCTCTTTGGTCAGTCCGGGTCCGTCTGGCAGATCACATCGGGCTACAACACCGCGACGCACTTCGGCGAGGACCCCTACGCCCTCGACATTGTGCGCGTGGACGCGCCGACGACGGGCTCTGTCGTCGCGTCCCCGGTAGCTGGAAGGCTGGGCTTCGTCTCGACCGAGTGCCTCACGATCAGCGATTCGCTGGGCAATGAGATCTTGCTCTGCCATCTATTCCCGGCGGCCGGTCTTCAGCGGGGCACCATGGTCTCAGTCGGCGACTTCCTCGGCACGGTCGCTCCGCCCGGCTTCGCCGGCAACAACGGGCTGGCACACATCCATTACGCCGTGCATCAGACGTTCGGCGATGGACAAATCCTGGCCACGCTGCCGTTCAGCGGTCCTTACGCTCTCGAGGGGACCGACCTGCCGGCGACGACCCAATTCGGCGCCCACGCCGGGTTGCAATTCGTTTCAACGAACGGCTCAGCGCAGCTGGCGCCGATCGAGGAGCCCGAGCTCGAACTGCCCTCAGTCAGCAGCACAACTCCAACGTCGGGCGTGCTGTTCCCCGGTTGGAATCTGGTTTCCTGGCCGGTGGGCGGTCTGATCGGCCCGGAGTTATTGGCATTGCCGGTCGAGCTGCGCACGGTCTTCGCCTACGACAGTCCGACGCAAGAGTTCCTGCGCTGGGGGGCGGACACGCCGGCGCAGATCAACACGTTGGCAGCGCTGAATGCCGGAGCGGGGACGTTTATCTTTTCCGCCGGCGACGCTCCGCTGGCCTGGGCCTTGCCGACCGATCCGGCCCCGGCCAGCATCCCACTCGACGCCGGATTCAACCTGGTGACCTGGCGTGGCCCCAGCGCGAGCGTGACGGATGCCATCGCGTCGCTGGGCGACACGTTCGTCGCGCTGCACGCGTTCGACGCCTCACGCCAGCGCTACGACAGCTACCACGCGCTCGCTCCGGCCCAATTGAACACGCTGGTCCAGCTCGGCTCGAACCAGGCGGTTTGGGTTGAGGTCACCGCCGCGGCGTTGTGGTCGCAGGATGCGCCCGAAGCGCCGCCACAAGAGACACCGGAGCCCGACGAGCCCGACGAGCCCGACCCGGTCGAACCAGACCCTGAGCTGGAGACGACGCGCGTCGCCTTTGTGCTCGGACCGGGCTGCCTCAATCTGCGCACCGTGCCGACAACGGCAGGGAACACGCCGATCACGTGCATGGCGGTCGGGTCGCTGGTGGACGTGCACGGCGATCCCGCGTTCGACAGTGGCGGATTCGAGTGGTGGCAAGTCACATTCGGTGGCGTGCAGGGCTGGGCTTCGGCGCAGTTCTTGCGCGAGAGCGAAGATCCGTTTAGCGCGGCCGGCATCGCGGGTGAGGCGACTTTCTATCACCCATCGCTGGCCGGGAATCCCATGTACTGCGGCGGGATCTACAGCCCCAGCGACGCGACGATCGCGGCGGCGACGAGCTGGCCCTGCGGCACCCGCCTGCGCGTGTCCAGCGCGGAGGGCTCGGTCGAGGTCGTCGTCCAGGACACCGGCCTACTCGGTGCGGCTCACATCGACCTCTCAGAGGCGGCATTCGAGCTGCTGGCGCCCCTGGTCGCCGGTCGCATCTCCGTCTTCATCGAAGTCCTGAGCTAGTCAGTCACCACGGAATTGGCGCGGCAGCCTCCTTCGCAAGGCGTGGTGGGGTTCGCGGCTTCCGCCGCTAGACGACGTTTCTGGGCGCGAACGGAATGACGTCGGCTAGGTCGGTGGAGCCGATTCGAGTCAGACGTGTCCGCCCAAACTTGAACGGCTGCCGAGGATTGATCGGCGAGCTGGCCGCGTCTGCCGTGACGACCGCGTTCACGGGCGAGCCCGGGTAGTGGAACATCGCGAAGATCGTCCCCGGCTGAACGCTGTCGCTGACATAGGCAACCGCGCTGATCTCGCCAAGGGCGCGATCAGCGTCGGCGGTGCGCACGCGGTCGCTCTCGAGAGCGACGAGGTCGCCGCTGATGACCTCGAGCCGCGTCGCATCGTCTGGATTGATCTCGATGAAGGAGACCGGGTAGCGCTGGATCAAGTGCGGCTTACGCTTGTCGTCGTAGAGACTCTGCCAAAGATGGTTGACACGACCGCTGAGGACCCAGAACTCGTCACTGTTGGGGCCGAGCAAGGCCTGGCGATCCTTGATTGCGTCGAGGTCGGCGGTGACGAAGTTCGACTTGCCGTTGGAACCCTTAAACTTCAGATCGGTGTGCAAGCGTGGGGTGCCGGTGGGGCGGCCATCGTAGCCGATCACGATTGGGGTCTGGATCCCAGAAGTGCCAAGTTCGCGCAGGAAATCATGGACCGCCGTGCCGGTCTCCTGCGCCTACTCGACGAGCTTCTTGTAATCCTTGCGACCGCCGGAGCGGGGGCCCGGCTCCTCGAAGACCTCGTTCGAGTCGGCCCAGTCGAAGCCGTCGAAGCCCATCTTTTGCGCGACGAGCGAGACTGCTTTCCAGTCTGGGATCGCCTCCCCGGGCGGGTCCATAATTTTGCCGTAGAGTCGCATGCGGCGCTCGGCGTTGTTGCGCACGAATTCCTCTTCGCCCCTGGTGGCCGCAGGTAGGACCAGATCGGCGAACTCCGTCCGGTCGTTGGGGTAGATATCGGACTGGACGATGAACATGCCGCCCGCGTCGAGCCGCTGTTTGAGCTGGTCGACGGCGGTGGCGGGGACCGCGCTGGAGACCTGCGGCTCCGTCTCGCGTGTCATCTCGCGCAGGCGTGACACCAGGTGGTGCGACGCACCGGAGCCGTTGACCCAATCGTTGCCGAACGACCAGACCATGCGGGTGCGGCCCTGCACGTGCCAACGGTCGGTGTCCATCTCCAGCTTGTGCACTTCGCCGCTGGGGTCGCGGTACTCGGTGGGGGACTTGTCGAAGGGATAGGGCGCACCGCTGGCGCCGCCGCGCTGGTGACCACCCATGCGGGAGGTGGCCCGCTCGGGCTTGCCTCGCGCTCCGATCAGGACGGACAGATTGCCGAGCGCGGCGGTATTCTCGTAGTTGTGGGTCCAGTAGAGACCCTTCTCGTAAAGCAAGCTCGACTTGGGTCGCTCCCCGTTGCGGCGCGCGGCGAGCAGTTCCGCCACGCGCCGCAGCTTGTCCGCAGGAACACCGGTGATGTCAGAGGCGCGGCCAAGCGTGTATTCGTCCTCCGTCAGGATCTCCGCCTGGAACTCGTCCCAGGTGCGGCCGAAGGCACGTCGTCGCCAGCCGGAGTCGGCTTCGATCTCGTCTCGTGTCTGGGTCGCGTAGTCACGGACGAAGTCGGCGTCCTGCCAGCCCTCTTCGAGGATCAGGCGTGCGATCGCCATGATCGCCCAAGCGTCAGTGCCGGGATTGACCTGGAGATGGAGGCCGCCGTTGGCCTCGGCGTAACTGGCGGTGAACGTCTTGCGCGGGTCGACCTGGATGATCGTCGCCCCGACCGGTGCGATCCACTGAGTGAAGGCGACGGTCTTGGTCTCATACGGGTCGGTGCCCAGGATCATGAGCACGTCGGCTTCCTTGTAGTCCTCGTACGAGGCGCTGAAAGAATCGACCCCGGAGTCGTCGAGACCGGGCGTGTCGGTGCCGCCCGCGGTGTTCTGATGCGGCGCAACGTTAGGCATTCCAATGGCGCCCTGCGCGAACTTCGTGATCGCGTAGGTGTTCTGGAAGTACTAGTAGGAGAAGTGCTTGAAGCCCGTCGCCAGCTCGCCGTGCTTGTCGACGGTGTGGCGAATCATCTGGGCAATGATGTCAGTCGCCGCCTCCCAGCCGATCGGCTGGAGCGTGCCGTTGACGCGCAGCATCGGCCGTTGGAGTCGGTCGCGGGTGGGCCCGTCGGGGCGGTACAGCTTCAACGCCAACGTGCCGCCGCGGACGCTGTGGTTACCGCCCACGTTGACGACATCGGCGTCCGGGTTCGGCAGGACGATCACGTTCTGCAGGCGATCGTCGATCGTGACGGTCGTGTGCATGTTGGGAGAGGGCCAACGGCCGGAGGGGACAGGCGACGGAAAGTCAGTCGCCTGCGCATTGCTGTCGGCGCTGGGGCCGCCGGCTTCGCCGACGGGCCAGATGTAGGCCTTGTAGCCGCAGGCGACGGGGCAGTATTCGCAGGCCGTGGTAACCACCTTGGCATCGGTCGGCGGCAGCGGGACGCGGATCTTGGGGGTTTCGGCGGGAATTGTCGCCATCGCTAGGCCCCCTCACCGGCAAGCTCGCCATCGGCGAGATTGTCGCGGTAGCCGTAGACGATGCCGTTGACGCCGATCGCGACGACATCGTCTCCCTCGAGTTCGAGAATGACCTGCGGCAGGTTCTCGGTCGCCTGCCCGATCACGACCATGCCCCGATGGGTGAGGTCGAACATGGTGAAGTGGCCGGCACAAGGGCCGACGGTGGCCGAGTCCGGCCTGTACATCGAAGCGATGGGGCAACCCATGTGTGTGCAGAGTTCGCTGAAGGCGACGATGTCGCCGTCGGGCCCGACGCCCCCCGCGGCGGGCTTGCCAAGTTTGATCAGCAGCGAAGACTGACCGACGAGCAGGTAGTCGAAGCGAAGCGGCTCGCCTTCGCGCAGGTCGGAGACAGCGGCGATGCGCCGGCGGGGGTAACGGATCGGTGCGCCGGCGCCGCTCGCTCCGCCGTCGACCTCCACCTCGTCGAGCTCGTCCTCGAGTCCGTTGATCTCGTCGAGCAGTTCGCGGATCGTCTCATCGTCGTTATCGCCGCAGCCGACGAGGACCAGCCCGGCCGCTCCCACGGATGCGCCGGCGCCTCCCTTGAGCAGGCTGCGTCGTGAGATGCGCTCCTTACGGAGAGGCTGCCATGGTCCGGTGGTCATCTTGGGTCCCCCAAATCATCTTCGTGATGTCCTTCACAGCCTCGCGAGCTCTCATGCGGATGAGTATCAGGTGAAGGCCTGAGTTCGGGCGCTGCGTTCAAGGCGAACAACGCAACCACCTCCGCCGCTGTGCGCAGCGTTACCGTGTTCCGCACGTCCGGGGGTGGCGCGAACCATGCCAGTGCAGCAACAGGTATCGCCTCCGACGGAGGTGCGCGGCAGTGCGCCGATGGCGGCCGCTCCGGAGGCGCTGTTCGTCGCCTCTGCGATCTCGCTGTACGCGGGCGCCTCGCTAGCGGTCAACCTGTTTGACTATCTGGACCCGCCGGCCGTGGCCTGGCTGCGGGTGAGCGGCGCGGCGTTGATCGTGGTGGGGTGGACCCGGCCCTGGCGGCAGTTGACGCAACGACGCTGGTCGCGTCGTGAGTTGTTCATCGCGGGTGCGTTCGGGATCAACCTGGCGCTGATGAATCTGAGTTTCTACATGGCGATCGACCGGCTGCAGCTGGGCACCGCCGTTGCGATCGAGTACATGGGACCGATCGCGGTAGCGGTGTGGCTCTCACGGACGCGGCGCAATACGGCATCGCTGGCAGTGGCGACCGTGGGGGTGGTCTTGCTGAGTGAGGTGACACTGGCGGGGGAACCGGTGGGGTTCGCCTTCGCGGCGCTGTCGGCGTCGTTGTGGGCGGGGTACATCGTGCTGGGGGCGCGGGTTGCGACCGGACCGGCGTCGCTGCAAGGCCTGGGGCTGGGTATGGCCTTGGGCGCGCTCGTGATCGCGCCCATCGGCGTACCGTTCCTTGGGCCGCTGGCCGATCGCTGGTGGTTGCTTCCGGCCGGGCTCACGGTGGGTCTGCTCTCAAACGCGATCCCGTACGCGATCGACCAGGTCGTCTTCCGACGGCTGTCCCCAGGGCGGTTCGCGCTGCTGACGGCGCTCTTGCCGGCGACGGCGGCGCTGATGGGCTTCGCCATACTGAGCCAAGTCCCGGCCGCCACGGAGGCGGCTGGGATCGCTTTGGTGGTCGTGGCGATCGCGGCGCGCGACCGATCCGGCGAGCAGCCGAGCGTGACGACCTCGGGCTAGCCTGCCTGCGGAACCGGGTCTGGAGCAGGGGCGGCGAAAGCAGGTACGAGGTGCCGGTCACAAAGGCGGTCTTGTTCGACTTCGGCGGGACGCTGTTTTCCTATACGACGACGATGGACAGCCGCCGACGTCGAGCCGCGATCCTTGCCGAGGCACTTGACCACGATGATCACCAGTCCGTCTTCGACGCGCTCCACCGGGGCATGGAGTCCGCCTTCGAGCAGGCCAAGACGCTGCCGTTCTACCTGCACGTCGATGTCGCAATCAGCGGCTTCCGCGAAGCGGTGTCGTTACTGGGGCTGAGATGGTCGGAGGCAGAAGGCCGGGCGATGGTGAGGCGCACCTCGCACATGGTGCTCGATGGGATCGAACCGCGGCCCGGTATGCAGTCGACTCTCGAGGCGTTGCGCGAGCGTGGCCTGCACCTGGGTGGGGTCTCGAACGCCGACGACAGTGAACTGGACGCGATGGTTGCGACGCTCGGCGTGCGGGAGATCTTTCACCATCTGCTGAGCAGCGAGACGGCGCGCTCCTGCAAGCCACACCCTGCGATCTTCCAGCAGGCGCTGGCGGAGGCCGGCTGCGCTGCGGCCGAAGCGGTCTTCGTGGGGGATACGCCGGACACTGACATGGCGGGGGCCGCGGCGCTGGGGATGCGAACCGTCCTGATCGAAGACCCAACCGAGATCGCGTTCGCGCGTGGCCGGCCGCGGCTGGGCCAGCTCACGATCTCCGAGCTGCCGGAGCTACTAGACCTGATCGGGAAGCCGCCGTCGAGTTGAGTCAGGCCGCAGCCTCAGCTCTTGCGAGGAGCGTGGAAATCGCAAGAGCCGTGTAGTGAGGCTGCGGGCTGCCGGGCTAGGGGTGTGACGACCACCCCGCCTGACCAGCAAGAAGACGGTAGGTCCGATTCGACGGGGGCACATCGGGCCCGGACCTGGGGATGAAGCCGACGCGAGCGGGCAAGCCACCAGTCGCCCGGGGCGCACGCGACCACCCCCGCAGAGTGGCCCTCAAATGCAACACCGGGTAATCCCCTAGGGAACTAGAACGACCACGACGAACCGGCTCGCGGGCCCAGCACAGGCCGTGCTCGTGTGGCTCGAAGATCGCCTGCCGATCATCGGTGCAAGGGCCGAGAGGGATCGCGTCCGTCGATTCCGGCGGAATGGATCCTTCGTCGCGTCCCTGGAGGACCGCATGTCAGCGGTGCAGACGATTTTGACGTTGACGGTGGTGCTCGGGATTGCGAGCGGGCAGATCCTGTGGAAGCTCGCAGCCGACTCCGTCTCGGCCTCGGGCGTGGTGGATGCGGTGCGCCAGCTTGCGCTCAACCCGCACTTCTTGGGCGGGCTGGCGCTGTACGGCACGATGACCTGCCTGTGGGTTTTCGTCCTGCAGTCGACACCGCTGTCGCGCGCCTACCCATTCTTCGCGCTGTCGTTCGTTTTGGTGCCGCTCTTGAGTTCGCTCTTCCTCTCGGAGTCGCTGACGGTGATGACGATGCTGGGAGCGGGCTTGATCGTGACGGGCATCGTTGTGATGACGTCGAACGCGGCGGTCTAGGGACGCGGGGCGGTGGGCGGTCCAATCTCCTGGCAGGCGGCACGGCCATTCCTGGCTCTGGCAGCGCTTTAGGCGCCGATCCA
>CAUYZA010000120.1:0-8743 GCA_963577225.1 Dehalococcoidia bacterium
CGCTTGTCTTAGTGCACGCGACAGAAACAGGAGAAGCTGATCTCGACATCGGCTCGGGCGTCGACGATGTCGAGGCGTTGCTTCACGTGCGCCGCGTCGCCGTCAATGCCGCGCCGCATCAGACACTCGTGCAGGCCGTGCAAGGCCCAGACGTTGCCCGGATGTTGGCAGGGCCGTGAGAGGGCGTCGGTGAGACCCAGATCGGCGCGGTAGACCTGCTCGGCTTCATCGAATTGTTCCTGCTGCATGAGCAGCGCGGCGAGCGCATGGCGTGGGGGCTGCATCCAGCCCCAGGGCTCGTCGTAGAGGAGATGGTCGCTGAGATCCCCCGCGCGGCGGAGGTGATCGAGTCCGACTTCGACCTCGCCGCTCTTGTAGCGCAGCTCGCCGTGGGCCATTTGGGCCGCGACTTTGAGGACCTCTGCGGCGGGGTTGTTGAACATGAGCCGCGAGTCCGGCACGGCAGTCTGCGCCGCAGCGAACGCTTCAAGCTCTGCCGCTGCTTCGTCCAGACGCTCAAGGTTCGCGAGCGCAACCGTGCGCCCGTAGCGGAGGAGCGCCGCCGTGAAGCTGAAGAGCTCGGCGTCATCGGGCAGGGGTTCGGCCAGGATCTCGTCCCACATGCCGAAGCGCACCATGACGTGGAGCTTCATCCCCCAGAACGCCTCGAAGAGGTCCGGGAGGTAGGCCACGGTTTCGACGGGCAAGAGCCGCTGCATCTCTTCGGCAGCCGCAAGCGCCGTCTGTTTCTGGCCGAGGAACATCGCTCCGTAGGCCTCGAAGTGCACATTGTGGATGCGGTAGACGGTGTAGAAGTTCTCGGCGCCGCGCAGCGCGGTGAACGCTTGATCGACGCGAGCCGCTTCGCGGTTGCGCTCGACGACGTGGGCGTACTCACCGCAGAGCACGTCGATGTGGGTCGCCATGTGCACGAGGTGCCCGGAGTCGGGAACGAGCTGGGCGAGCGCGTCCCCATGCGGCAGCGCGAGCTCCGGTGTGGGCGACATCTCCATGAGATGGATGTACATGTGCAAGAGGCCCGGGTGTCGCCAGGCCGCGGCGTTGGCGCGAAACGCCTGCTCGAGGACGGCGCGGGCCTCCGCGGTCGAAGCCCCGTCGCGCGGCTGGCCGCGTTCGAGGTCCCAGAGCTGCCAAGGCGTCCGCCCGATCAAGGCCTCGGCGAAGAGGCTGGCGACGTCGAGGTCGCTCGGGGCGGCCTCGTAGATCGCTCGCATCGCATCGGCGAAGGCGTCGTTGAAGGGCCCGAAATCCTCGGTCTCCGGGTCGCTCGGATACCGCGTTCGCAGCGCTTTGAGCAGCTGCTGCTCAGTGGCGCTTGCATTCGCCACGGCCAGCCCGTCGACGATCGCTCGCTGCGCAGTCGCGAGCGACCGCTCGCGCTCGGCCCGCTCGAACCTCTCCCACGTCTTGTTGTAGTTCGGCCCGATCGCGAAGGCGATTCCCCAATGGGCCATCGCGCAGCCCGGGTCCTCGGCGACCGCATTCTCGAAGCAGACGATGGCTTCCTCATGGTTGAAGCCGTAGAGCCAGATGAGGCCACGATCGAACCAGGTCTGGGCGACCTCGGAAGACGTGGTGATCGCTCGGTGGTGGTTGCCGAGGTCGAAGTAGGCGGATGCGGCCATCGTGGACTCCTCGTCTCGTTGGCGTGCAAGGAACTGATGCTATAGGTCATGCCAGGTCTGCCGATTGCGTGGCTGCTCAAGAGTGACCTGACATCTCGCCGGTATCTGCGTAACCCCTCAGTAGTTCTTCCAATAGCCATTGCACACGTCCGGGAATTGATGTTTCGCGCCATAAAAAACCGCTTCCCAGATACGAAACAGTCGTTCCCGTTCGGACTCGGCGAAATAGGGAACGGGGCACAATCTGTTGACTTCGTACTCCGAGATTCTTCCTTCGGGATCGGCCCTCGGTACAACATTTTTGTACGTCCCGAAATCCCAGTGAATCATGCGCCACTGATGGCCTTGTTGAACTGGGGTGGGGAACCCTATCAGTTGCCCGGTAACGACCTGACTCCCAACTTTGATGTCAGGGCCCAGTGATTCGAGGGTGGTGTAGTTGACGATGAACTCACCTGTGATAATTGATACGGAGTAGTTGAAGATGCCGGTTTCGAAGTGAACGCTTTCTATGATTTCCGCTATTTTGCCGTCGACGACGGCGACGATTGGTGCTTTGTAGTCCCATTGAAAATCGATTCCAGGATGGCCGTAGGGGGACTTAGGGGGAGGATGTTCGATCGTTTCGCCCATGGGCATTAGCCCCTGGGGCTCGTGCTCATCGGTGAAAGGCAATCTCATGTGGAAATCGGAGTCGAGACTGCTGGGGGAGGGACTTCCCTCGTCGGAAATCAGCGCCGAGAGATCTATCAGCGTCTCGATAGTCCGGCAGCTTGCGTCTCGGCATTCCTCGAGGAAGACCTGTGCGCTGGGCGCCACCAGTGCATCATCGATAATGAACTGCCATCGCCCACCCCCGCCGCTCGAGTACGCAACCGTTGAGGTCCATGTTAATCGAGAATGTTGCTGAAAGCCGGCCGCCTCGCAAGAGATCCGTAATTGTTCTGAATCAACTGTGCAATTGACCGCAAGGTCTGAGCGAACGGGTGCAGGGGTTTGTGCCGAGTCGGGCTCCTCACCCTCCATCGTGGTTGAGTCTCCGCCCTGCTCGGCGGGTTCCTCCTCCGCCTGCTCGGCTGCCTGGCGCTCCACGCTCGCAACTCGCTGCCCATCCGCCTGCTCAGTCGGCTCCGCCTCCCCTTGCGCGGGGCCAGAAGGGACGGCTCCATTCCCATCGTCTGGTGCGCCCCCGCTACACGCCGTCACAATCAGCGCACCGACGAGGATCGTTAGCAGACTCACGGGGGTGAGGCGTCCGTACCGGGAATTCCGTCGCATGCGGGCAGGGTAGCGAACGGGCTCCGCATCAGGAGGACCGACTGGGTTAGGTAAGCACCTCGACCGCATCCTGGAATGAGGGTGGTCACATGGTCCGGTTACCGTTTGGCAAAAGCCTGAGCGCTGACCAACGCGAGCTCTTGAGCACGAGCAAGGGCGAATGGGAAAAGATCGCCGCACGATACGTCGAGGCTTGGCGGACGTTCTGGCAAGCTCCGCCCGCGGGCGAGCGTCTTATGGAAGGACGAACGGCACCGCTGGTGGTTGCCGATGACGAAGCAATCCGCCCTGCGGTGAGCGATCTGCTCTCCGAACTGATCGCGCTCCAGACGTTACTCGGCGCCCACGAGCCACACTCGTTCTTCCCCCGAGGCGATCGGAAACGATTCGAGGAACTCCGGGAACGAACCCGCGAAGACATCGAACGTCTCCAACAACCAGAGATTTGGTTGTGGTTCCTCGGTGAGATGACTGATGTGGGGGTGAATCCGCTTGACCGCTCTTGGAAGCCAAGGAATATTTCCTGGCCCCCGTCGCCGGCGTAGGCCGCCGACCAAATCGCAGATCAATCGAGATGAGGAAATCATGTGGGCAAGCCTGATTATCGGCGGACTGACTATCATCCTCTCCCTGCCCATGGTTCCCGTCGTGGTGAGCACGACTTTCGTCGGCGGCGTCGTGATGGCTATTCCCGTCGTGGGGCTCGTGTTCATCTCCGTCGCTTCGCTCGGTTGGGCGATCCTGCTTGGCCCGCTTCTGGCGCTTGGCTGGGTCTGGCATCAAGACGTGCCGCTGAGTCAACCGCTACTCGCGGCCCTCGGCATCCCGCTAGCAGTGGTCGGATTTTTTACGCGTCGCTCGTCCCCGCCGGTGCCGACCCTGAGGACCGCCGAGGGAAGCAGGTGAAACTGTATGCCTGCTAAAATTGGCCGTGGGATCAACGTGACAGCCTTGGCGGCAGGACCGGAGGCCGGCGCGTCGACGCGATTCAGGAGTTTCACGGCATCGGATTTGTAGCGGCCGTTTTCCAGTTGGCGGGGGAACCACGCTGATGCCCGAACTGACGCGGACGATGCCGCTCCTACCCGTTTTGCTGGTCCTGGCGGTTGCGGCCGGGGCCTGCAGTTTTGGGCCACCAGATAATGACGTCGCGCGCTACGTGGTCGCGATCGACAAGATCGCCGATGACTGGGGGAAGACACGGAGGATGCCATAGCAGGCATGGAGTACCTCTTCTTCCCTGATGACGATCTGCCCCCCGATCTCACGCTCGAAGAACTGATGAACGATGTCGAATAGAACTCCCGAGCGTTGCGGCGCGTGACCCGGACCGCGCTGCCCCAACTGATAACGTTGACACCGCCGGCCGCAGCCCGCATCTTTCACACTCACCTGGTGGACGTGTTCGAGACGTACATCGACATCTGGACGGATGGCATCGCCGTCCTCGAACGACGCGACGGCAACGTCCTCATGGAGGAACTCGGGCAGGTTATGCGCCGCGGAGACGCTGCGGAAGCCCAAATGGAGGCGTTGCGAGCCGAACGAAATGCTCTCGCCCAGCTGGCAATGGACATCGACTAGCCCAAACGGTCGGAGAAGTTGTCCCAGGGTTCTATGGCCAGTTTGTTGAAGAACCAGAGGAGTGTCTCTTTCTCGGCCTCGCTGATCTTGCTTCCGAAGCCGAATCGTCCACCGGAAGCCTTCGCAACGTCCTCGAGAATAAGAAGGAGCTGCACTTTGAATGCCAAAGCCTGTCCGAAGTCAAGCTTCGCATCGAGCAACTCATCCACCTCCTGAAAGCGCTCACCCAGATCTCCGTCTGGGCCCGGCCCCACCCAGCGTAGGCAAGCGTCATCTTCATCGCGCGCGGAACGTTTCGTTTCTGACCGAGTTCAGAAGTTGCGAAGTCCCCCTCCACCGCCTGAGTTGCGTCCGCAAATAGCTGAGTGCGGAGCTCCCCCATCAGAGGACTAATCCTAAAGTCGCTTTGGGCCTCAGCTTTGATATGCCCTCAAAAGACCTGCGATTCCTTCCCCATCATATCTCCTTCAGACATCGTGACGATGAGCAAGGACCGATAGAGCGGGTCGAGAAGGGAGAGTCACTCATCGTCGGTAAAGGTTTCGCGCCAAGCCATTTGGAGTCCTCCTCGGATCAGGCACATGCTAGGGGGAGTCTGCAGAGGCTTGCCCGGTTGGAGCTCTTCATGACCATCGTAGGGATCCGTGCGGGCGCCGCACTGTTGGTAATCACGCACCGTATCTCCGAGGGACCGACGGGCATGGGGGGAGGAGCGCTGATCGGGGTTAGTTAGGAAGCCAAGTTGGCCCCGTCCTCCGCATCGTTCACCGTCAGTTGGCGCACGTATGTCGCATTGGGCCACATGATGTAGAATGCCCCATCACCGTCGCGATAGGAATAGACGACGATCCGGGTCCCATCCGGGAACCAAGCGGGGGACCAGTACTCCGCCCCGCTTCGCGTCAGTTGGCGCACGTCGGTGCCATCGGGCCGCATGGTGTAGATCTCATCATCGCGATCGCGATCGCGATCGCTATCGCGGTCGGAGGCGAAGGGAATCCGGCGATCCGCGAAGCGATCGGATTGGGCGATTGCCTCCGCCTTCTTTTCCTCGACGATCGCCGCATGGAACTGGGCGGAGATCGCGTCTTGCACGCAGGACGGAATGTGCTGGCCGACCGCGGTGCCGGGCCTCCATCGAGGCGTTATGTCTCAAGAAAGGTTCTAGGTCTCCCGATCAGCGAAGGCACGATTGGGGGCGCGGTCAGGGCGCGTTCCAGAGTCCCGATCTGAGGGCGCGGGGTGGGCAACGTCCGACGCGAGATCTCGCCACGTCGTTCCCTGACGTCGCTAGCGCACCTCGACTGGCCCCAGGTACTGCCGCCAGTTCACCAGTTCACCAGTTCACCAGTTCACCAGTTCAGCAGGTCACCAGTCCACCAGCCACTCGCCCTGCCCCTGATGCACGCCCCACAGCCCTTGCACGCGCAGCAGGGGCGCGTCGTCTTCGCCGTAGCGCTGGAAGACCAGCGAATACACGACCAGGTCGCCCGACGTGGCCAGGATCTCCGACTCCAGGATCTCCGTCCGCTTGAACGGTGCGCCCGCCATATCGGGCAGATCGGCGGCGCTGGGAAACCACACTTTCTCCCCGTCCGGCTGCATATGTAGGAAGGGGAAGGCCACCGTTGTCGCGAGTTGCTCGCTGCTCTTCGCGTTGATCGCATCTAGGTGTGCCTGGACCGCTGCCTGTGGTGTCGATGCCATACCGCGCCGCTCCCATCCTGCCTTTGACTGCGCCGCTGAGCTGGTTCTCCGTCGAATCCCGCAGCGCGTGAGGATGATAGAAGGCCCTCGCCGCGCCGGGCGCATGGCCGCCGGATGAACCTGGACGGGTGCCCCTATGGGATTCCCGCATCCCGCCGATGATCAGAACGCATGGATGCATTCGAAGCGAGCGCGCAGGGAAGCGAAGTCCGCCACGAGAACGGCAAACCTCGGGAAACCGGGGGACGCAAAGCCACGGGTCGTCTACCAGCTCACGACCGCCGGGCTACCGAACAAGCGGTAGAGACCGCGATTCGACAACGAATCGTGACCGGTGATCGGCATGCAACGCGAACGCGCAACACATCGCCAATCCTTTCTCACCCGCTTGGGTCTCACCCGCCTGGGCCGACGCCGGTCGTCCCGCAGCGACGCACCCGCTCCGGACTCGCCCGCCGCCGCGCATGGCAGCGAACCACTGGAACGCCTGCTCTCGCCGCTCACATCGTTTGAGCGTGATGTCCTGGTGCGCCGGATCACGAAGGGGCACTCCGCCAAGCGGGTGGCACGGGATCTCGGCATCAGCCTCGCCGAGGTTCGCACGATCCAGCGCTGCGCGCTGCGACGCATCCTCCCGCCCGCCCGCTGAGTCGCCTCCGACCTGTTGCTGCACGTGGGCGATCAGCCCAGCTTGCGCCCGAACCAGTCCAGGATCAGCTCGAAGCGGTCCACGCGGTGACTCGGTGTCCCGCTGCGCGACAGTTCGTGGTTCTCCTCCGGGAAGCGGATGAACTCGGACTCTTTGCCCAGCTTCCGCAGGACGACGTAGTACTGCTCCGCCTGCGAGATCGGGCAGCGCAGATCGTCTTCGCTGTGCAGGATCAGCACGGGCGTCGTTACCTCCCCTGCGTACGTGATCGGCGACTGCCGTAGGACCGCATCCAGGTCGTCATAGGTGGTCGCCCGCTCGCCGAGATACATCTGATTGAAGTAGCCCCCGATGTCGGATGTGCCCTGCATCAGGTACCAGTCGTTTACGGCACGCTCGCTGCACGCCGCG
This sequence comes from Dehalococcoidia bacterium, assembly GCA_963577225.1. Taxonomy (GTDB): domain Bacteria; phylum Chloroflexota; class Dehalococcoidia; order Bin125; family Bin125; genus JAPUIR01. The sequence goes on from CAUYZA010000120.1 coordinate 7,276, forward strand.
GCGAAACGGTCCGTGTGCCCGATCGTCCACGACGTCATGAAGCCGCCGTACGATCCGCCGATGATGCCCAAGCGCGACTGATCCGCCCACGGCATCTGCTCCAGCGCCGCCTCGAACGATGCCATCACGTCGTCGAAATCGACCTCCCCCATCGCTCCGATCACGGAGCGGGCGAACTCGCTCGATTGGCCCGAACTCCCGCGCGGGTTGCAGAACACCACCCCGTAGCCCGCCGCCGCGAAGACCTGGAACTCGTCGAAGAACCCCTCCCCGTATTGCGAGAACGGTCCCCCGTGCACGTTGAGCAGGACGGGGTAACGCTTCCCCTCCTCGCGGCCCAGCGGCTCCATCAGCCAGGCGTCGAGTTCGACCCCATCCCCCCGCTTGACGACGAGATGCTCCGCCGCCGGCGTCGCCACCTCGCCTGACCAGCCCGCGTTCATCTCCGTCAGGGGCCGCATCGTGCCCGACGACAGATCCAGAAGCTGTACCTCCGCGGGCCGGTCCTGCGACGACACGACCGCCGCCGCCGTCTTGCCATCAGCCGCCAACGAGACCGATCCCACCACGCATGGCCCCTGCGGCAACCACTGCGTCTCGCTTCCCAACGATGCGATCAGTGGCCAGCCTTTGCCGCGCTCCTGCGCCACGCAGAGCAGCCGGCCGTCCGGCAGCCACATCGGCGCTGCCCCCTCGCCCGTCAGCGCGTCGCCGCCGGTCTGCCGGTCGAACGCCGCGTCCACCGCGCGACGCTCCCCCGTCGACGCTTCCACCACGTGCAGCGTGCGGTTGCCGGGATACTGCGCCGTGAACACGCAGGCGATCAGCTCCCCGTTGGCCGACCAGGCTGGCAGGCTGTACTGGCCCTCCGTCGCGGTCAGCCGGATTGCCTCGCCGCCCTCCGCCGGCACCGTCCAGAGGTCGTTCAGCACATCGAACTCGGCTCCTTCATGGCGCGCCGAGGTAAATGCGATCTGCGCTCCATCCGGCGCCCAAGCGGGTGCGCCGTCGTCCCAGGCGCCGTCCGTTAGCTGTTGCGGCTCGCCATCCTCCCGCGCGACGACGAAGAGATGTCTGCGCCGGTCGTAGGTGAAGCCCTCGCCGTTCATCTTGTACTTCAGCGTCTCGATCCGGCGGTGTGGCTTCGTCTTAGCTTCGGGATCGGGCCGCTCGCCCGTCTTGGCGACGAACGCGATTCGCTCCGAATCCGGCGCCCAGACCAGCCCGTTCAGCCCGAACGGCGCGCCACGCTCGACATCGGTCAGCCGTTGGCCCTCCCCACCGTCGGCGGCCATCACGTAGAGTTGCGCCTCCTTCGCGTCGTCCCGCACCGACGTGAACGCTAACCAGCGCCCGTCCGGTGACCAGCGCGGCGAGCGATCGCGCCGCTCGCCCGATGTGAACTGGCGCGGCGCGCCGCCCGCCACATCCACCACCCAGATCGGGGAGCGATATTCATCCAACTCCC
>CAUYZA010000121.1:0-8722 GCA_963577225.1 Dehalococcoidia bacterium
GAATCGTCTCGTGCGTGAGCAGCAGGCCGCGGGCGTCCAACTCCGCGATGATGAGGGGGTCGGCATCCTTGACGAACTCGCCCTGCCAGGGTGAGTTCTCGCCCGTGATGCGGCCCTTGAGATCGACGGGCTGGATGAAGAGCAGCCCCGTGTCTCGGCCCAGGGTGTAATCGTCGATACCGAAGGCGGGCGCGATGTGGACGACGCCGGTGCCGTCGTACATTGAGACGAAGTCCGCGTCGACGACGCGCCGCGCGGGCGGCTCGCCGGTGTCTTCCCACTCCACCAAGCGGGGGCCATCGAATGTGAAGATCGGGACGCCCCACTCGCGCGGGTCGTAGAGTCCCTCGTAGGTGAGGCCGACGAGATCGCTGCCGGGGACCGAGAGGTCGAGCGGCGGGCTCTCGGCGTCGGCCGCCGCGAGAGTGGCGTCGACGCGGGCGCGGGCCAGGATCAGGCGGTCGTCGCCGCGGCGCACCACGGCGTAGGTCTCGTCGGCGGCGACGGCGAGCGCGGAGTTGCCGGGCAACGTCCAGGGCGTCGTGGTCCAGGCGACGAGATAAGTGTCGCCTTCGAAGTTGCTGAGCGACTCCGGCAAGGAGTCTGGCTGGACCTTGAACAGGATCGAGATGCTGGGGTCGGCGACGTCGTCCTCGTAGCCGAGCGAGAGTTCGTGGCTGCTGAGCGACGTTTCACATCGGGGGCAGTGGGGTGTGGTGCGCCGCGCTTCGTAGATGAGGTCCGCGTCCCACAGGGTCTTGAGGATCCACCAGCAGCTCTCGATGTAGTCGCGGTTGTAGGTGCGATAGGCGTCGTCCATGTCGATCCAGAACCCGATCCGGTCGGTCATGTCCTCCCACTGTTCGACGTAGCGCATGACCGACTCGCGGCAGCGTGCGTTGAACTCCGCGATTCCGTAGGCTTCGATCTCCTGTTTGGAGGAGAGTCCTAGTTCGCGTTCGACCTCCAGTTCCACCGGCAGGCCGTGCGTGTCCCAGCCGCCCTTGCGGGGCACGCGGTAGCCGCGCATGGTCTTGTAGCGCGGGAAGATGTCCTTGAAGACGCGGGCCAGGATGTGGTGGACACCGGGACTGCCGTTGGCTGTGGGCGGCCCTTCAAAGAAAGAGAAGATGTTGTCGGCCGGGCGCTCGTCGACGGAGCGCCGGAAGATCTCTTCGTTCTTCCAGAAGTCGCGCACGCCCGACTCGAGCTCGCGGAAGGGCAGCCGGCTGCCGACCGGCTGGAAGCGTGGATTGGTAGTCGTCATGGGGGCCCCGCAAAACTGTTCCTGGCGGGCTGGTTTAAACAGAAAACCCGCCCCTGCTGATCAGGGACGGGTCTTTCATTGATCTACCCGTCCCCGTGCCGGTCAGGCTACGCGTCGCGTTTGCCCGGCCGGTGATTCAGGGACGGGTTCGTGTGAAGAGCCCGCGGTACCACCCTGCTTCCCTCCCCGAAGGAGGGCGCTCATCGAGCGGCGAATACCGCTCTGCCCCGAGGTAACGGAGGGCTGCCGTCTTGCTTACTGGCGCCGGCTCGAGGTGGAGTGGGCGGGTTCAGCGCGAGGCTCAGGAGGGATATCTGACGGGACTGCTGCGCGTCCGCTTTCACCATCCGGACTCGCTGGGGCGCCTCTGCATCGCAAGATGCGGGAGTGGCCCGTCGACTCGGCTCCTTCATCGCCGTGGATCGATCGTAAGAAGCGGCGGTTGCCTTCGCAATTCCCCAGATTGCGCTGACGTCATCTCCAGATAGCGCCGGGCGCGATCGCCAGACAGCGTTAGGGCGCGCGACGCTGGATCTCGACGGAGGCGATCGAGGCGACCCGGTGGCGTACGTCGTCGTCGATGACGTCCCGCCATTCGGCGACGCGCTCCTCGACGAAGGCGCGGGCTTCAGCCGCCGAGCCGACGTCGTCAGAGGCGAAGGCCTCGTCGACCAGGCCTGTCGCGGCGCGCTCGGGCTGGGCGGTGAGGCCGGCGTTGAGATCGCCGTCGGTCAGCGCGGCAGTCGTTGGATAGCCGAGCAGGCGCGCGATCTGGCGTTGGGTCGGTTCCATACCGGGCTCGCCGTCGCTTGAGGGGCGTTGCGGGTGGTGCGCGCTAGTTCAGCGAACGCGGGGGCGGCCGGCCCGGAGCAGCCTGCGCGGCGAGCTCCTCCGGCGTGGCATCCGGGTTGGGGCCGATCTCGCCGGAGCGCAATCCCTTGACGACGATCTCGTTCTGGCAGGGGCGGACGCCCCAGCGCTCCTTGATCAGGTCGACTTCATAGGCGTTGGTCAGCAGCCGCTTGACCGTGGAGCAGAAGACGGGGCGGTCGCCGCGCGGCATAAACGGCACCTCGATCATGTCGCCGCAGAGGGCGCAGGCGGCGGGGTGCATCTGTCGCGGCGTGCGGCCACCGAAGGAGGCGGCGCCGCCGTAGCGGGTGTAGCCGGAGTCGTTCTCCAGCGTGGTGCGCGTGTTCTTACGCGCAGCCCGGCAGTCGGGGCAGCGCACGGGGTCGTTCTGCAGGCCTTTGCTGGCGTAGAACTCCTGCTCGCCCGCCGTAAAGATGAAGTCGTTACTGCAATCGCGGCAGGTCAAGGATCGATCTTGCATGGCCATCGTGGTTCCCTATCTCCTCGTGTTTGGTGTGCCCGTTCGTCGCGATCCCGCGTAAGCGCACCAGGGGTTGCGGTCCCAGGGCCGGGTGGAAAACAAAAATCCCGCCGATTGGCGGGAGGAAGAGCCCAGCCTGTGGTTGGGAACAGTGTACCAAGTTTCGCTGCGGCCGGGCGTCGTCCCGAATGGCGCGGGCGACACTCAACGCCGCGCGGATCCGCCCGGAAGGGCGTGGCCCACCAGCCCCTGGACGCGCGCGGCGATGATGTGGGCCTCTTCCAGGCGCAAGAGGAGGGCCGCTAAGTAATAGACCACCGCGCCGATCGCGACGCCCGCGATCAGGGCGAAGAACGAGCGTGGACCGAAGTCCCCGGTGTCATCGAGTGCCAGCAACATCAGTCCCACTGTTTGTCCCATCAGGGCCGTGGCGATCACGACGCGATACACCGTGGAGGCCACGGGCCGTGTCCAGAGCCCGCCCTCGAGCCGCCCATGTAGAACGACGAAGAGCCCGAGCGACTCGACGATCGTTGCGATCGAGAGCGCAAGCGCGAGCCCTTCGATGTCGAGCGCGTCGACCAGGGCTGCGGCCAGCACGAGGTTTATCAACATCGAGAGGACGGCGAAAGCGACGGGCGTGCGGGTGTCGCCCAGGGCGTAGAAGCCACGCGAGAGGATCTCGATTGCCGCGTGGGCCGGCAGGCCGATGGCATAGAAGAGCAAGGCGCCGGAGACCACGCTTGTCGCTTCGGCGTCGAAGGCGCCCCGTTCGAACAGGGCGCGCACTAAGGGCTCGTGTAGCAGCATCATGCCCACCGCGGCGGGGATGGTGAGGAAGAGGGTGAAGCGCAGGGCGCGGCTGACCATTTCTTGCACTTCGCCCAGTCCGCCCTCGGCGGCACGTTCGGCCAGCGTTGGGAAGATGGCCATCGCCAGCGACATGCCGAAGACGCCGACCGGGAAGAGCAGGATCGTCATCGCGAAATTGAGCGCGGAAATCGACGAATCGCCCACGAACGATGCGAAGAAGGTCAGGACGATCAGGTTGATCTGGAGCGCAGCCAGGCCAACCATGCGCGGCCCCATCAGCTTGAGCACCTCGCGCGCGCCGGGGTGGCGCAGGCTGATCGACGGCATCAGGTGCGCCCTGGCCGCAATCAGAGCGGGTAACTGAATCACGACGTGCAGCCCACTGCCCACGATCACGCCGATCGCGAGTCCCTCCACGCCGAACTCGTCGGACAGGGCCAGGGCGGCCAGGATGATCGCCAGGTTGTAGAGCATGGGCGCGAGGGCGGGCAGCAGAAAGTGCCGGCGCGCATTGAGGATGCCGGTGATCATGCCGGAGACGGCGAAGAGGATGGGCGAGACGAGCATGACCCGAGTGAGGAAGATGGCGTCGCCGCGCAGCTCGTCATGCATGCCGCTGTCATCGCCCAAGCCGGGGGCGAGCGCCGGGACGATCCAGTCGGCGAAAATGAAGACGACGGCGGCCAACGCGATCGTGGCGATCAGGACCCAGTTGAGGACGATGCTGGCGAGGTGCCAGGCTTCGTCCTCTCCGCGGCGCATCACGTAGCGGGCGTAGACCGGGATGAACGCGCTGGCCAGGGTGGCGCCGGCCAAGAGCTGGAAGACGAGGTCGGGCAGGCGCATGGCGACGAACCAGGCGTCGAGTTCGGCTGAGGCGCCGAATTCGTTCGCGATCACGACCGTGCGCAGCGCGCCCAACAGGCGGCTGCCGAGGAAGCCGAACCCAACCAGAACGGCGGCGCCCGCGACGGTCCGGGAGGACCCCGTCAGCATCGTCACCAGGAGCCCCTTCCGGGCCGACCGGAGGATTGGGCGCTGGTCGTGTGGGAGTGCGCGAGGCAATCCCACCTGCGCTGCCTGCGCGACATGGACACTCCAACACCCTCTGATACGATATCTCGCGATCGGGGAAGAGGAAGCTCAGTGCCCAATAAGGCTCAAGCCGAGAAGTATTTGCGGGCCTCGCGGCGCCGCCAGTTGCGCAACAAGCCGATCCGGACGCGCGCGCGTACCACGATGCGGGCTGCGCTGGAGGCGCTGGATGCCGCCGTCGACAGTGGCGAGTGGGATGCCGCCGACGCCGCAATCGGCAGCGCGGTGCAGGCGCTGGACCAGGGCGCGGTCGGCGGCGTAATTCACGCTAACAACGCGGCGCGGCGGAAGTCGCGGTTGCTGCGTCGGTACAGCACCTTGCGCTACCCGGATCGGACCCGCCGGCCTCACACGCGCGCGCCCGAGCCGGCGAAAGAGTCGGCGACCGCATAGGGATCACGGCTCCCGAGCAATATGACGGCAGTTCTGAAGAGCGCGCAGCGAATGCTGCGCGTTTCGCATATTGCGGGCCAGCTCGGGGATACACTCGCCGCTCGGCGGGCAGGAGTTTGAGGGGGACATCGTGCGGATCGCGATCGCGTCGGATCACGCGGGATTCCAGTACAAAGAGGCGCTCAAAACCATTCTCGAAGAAGACGGGCACGAGGTCTGCGACTTCGGCACGGACTCTGAGCAGTCCGTCGACTATCCACTGCTGATCCGGCCCGCGGCGGAGGCGGTGGCGAGAGGCGAGTGTGAGCGCGGCATTTTGCTGGGCGGCTCGGGCAACGGGGAGGCGATCGTCGCCAACCGTATTCCCGGCGTGCGCTGCGCCCTGTGTTGGAACGCCGAGTCGGCGGAGCTGGCCCGTCGCCACAACGACGCGAACCTGATCTCGATCGGCGAGCGCTTGATCTCGTTCGAGACGGCCCGCGAGATCGTGCGGACCTGGCTCGAGGCACCCTTCGACGGTGACCGGCACGAGCGCCGCATCCAGCAGATCGACGCGGGCTGATCCGCTCGGCGAGAGCCGAGCGAGTGCGAGGCGATACGATGCCTGCATGGGCGCACCTGCCGATCATGGGCCAACTGTGAAGATCCCGCCGTTCGGGCCGGCTCTCAGGATTGGGGCGGCTGCGTGACGTCCTACCGCGACGAGTTGACCGGGATCGGCGCCGAGCTGCGCGACGGCCGGATGGCGCGTGGCGTCACGATCGACGATGCGCAGCGCGCCACGCGGATCGCGCGTCGCTACCTGCAGGCGCTGGAAGACGAAGACTTTGAGGCGCTGCCGGCCCCGGTCTTCGCGCGCGGATTCCTGCGCTCTTACGCGCAATACCTGAGTCTCGACCCCACGGAGCTGGTCTCGCGTTTCCCCGGCGAGCCGCGTCCCAGCACCAACCTGCCCGACGTCTCCCGCTTCGATGACGCACCCGGCCGACGCATCGCGCAGGCCCAGCACGGGGGCTTCGGCTCTCCCGCCAAGGATCGGCTGGACGCCATCCCTCAGATCGATACGACGAGCCCCAGCGTGCGGCTGGGGCCCTGGATCGTGGCGGGCTTTGTAGTCCTGGCCGTGCTGGCCGGGGTCGTGGCCGTGGTCACGATCGGTGACGACGAGACCCCGGTGGGGGGATCCACGGCGCTCCGCCCCGGTGTCGAAGGGTTGGCCGATCAAGAGGCCCAGGGTGCAGGCGTGACCTCGGAGCCGGTGATCCGGCTGGAGACCATGCCGGAACTGACCGACCGCACCATCTCGGACGCGATCGTGGTGTTGCGCCGTTCCGGGCTGCCGTTCGTAATCGTGGAGCTGTTCGATCCAAACACGCCGACGGGGGCAGTGATCGACCAGACGCCCGAGCCCGGGACCGCGCTTGCCACCGGGACGGCGGTCACACTCGTTGTCAGCCGCGGTCCGCAGCTGACGCCCGTCGCGGAGGAGGACCCGGAGGCAGGGGCCGACGCCGACACGGAAGACACGGCAGCCGGCGGCGAGCCCGACACCACGGCAGCAGCGCCATGAAGTATCACCTCGTCACGTTGGGCTGCCCGAAGAACGTGACCGACTCCGTCCAGCTGACCCGCGCCCTCCGCGCGGCGGGCCATGCGCCCGTCGAGAGCCCGCAGCCGGCCGACCTGCTGATCGTCAACTCGTGCGGCTTTATCGACGCCGCGAAGGCGGAGTCGGAGCAGACGGCGCGCCAACTCGGGATCGAGAAGCGGACGGAACAGCGCCTGATTGTCGTGGGTTGCTGGTCGCAGATCGAGCCCGACCGTGCGGCGGCGATTGCGGGAGTTGATCGCGCCTTCGGGATCGAGGCGTACGACGAGATCGTGGGCTGGCTCGGGCCCAGTGATGCCGTCGATATTCCCGAGACGACGGTGGCTCAAGCTCATGCGTCGGCACGTGGCGCCGCCAGCGCATACCTCAAGATCTCGGACGGCTGCGCCCGTCCCTGCACCTTTTGCAACATCCCTGGGATCAAGGGCCGCAGTTTTCGCTCGACGCCGGAGGACCTGCTTGTCGACGAGGCGAAGCGGCTGGCCGAGGCGGGCGCGAAGGAGCTGGTACTTGTCGCGCAGGACTCCACGGCGTACGGCGAGGAACTCGGGCAGCAGGAGGGCACCGCGCGGCTGCTGGAGCGCCTGGCGACCGAGGTTCCCGGTGTGCCTTGGTTGCGGCTGATGTATGCCTACCCGGGCTTCGTCAGCGAGGCGCTGGTGGAGACGATGGCGGCTATCCCCCAGGTCTGCCATTACCTCGATATTCCGCTCCAGCACGGCAGCCAAACGGTGCTGCAACGCATGAAGCGGCCGCACAATCTGCCGATGGTGCACGACACGCTCGATCGTCTGCGTGCCGCAATGCCGGATATCGCCATCCGCACCACGTTCCTCGTCGGCTTCCCGGGCGAGACGAAGGCGGAGTTTGAGCAGCTGCTGGACTTCGTTCGCGCCGCCCGCTTCGACCGCGCCGGGGCGTTCGCCTTCTCGCCGCAGGATGGCACGCCCGCGGCCTCGATGCCGGGGCAGGTGCCGGACAAGATCAAGCAGCGCCGCCAGCGCCGTCTGATGTCGGTGCAGGGAAAGATCGCGGCCGAGATCAACGAGGCGCACGTGGGGCGTGAGCTGGAGTTGCTGGTCGAGTCGAACGCGGGCCAAGTGACGGAGGACGGCGAGCCGATCTTCGTGGGGCGCTCGTATCGCGACGCGCCAGAGGTAGACGGGCTGGTCTTCTGTTACGGCGTTGCCCGGCCCGGCTCGATGCCGCGCGTGCGCATCGTCGGCAGCCTTGGGCACGACCTGCTGGCGGAGCCCGTCGACGCGGAAGTCATCCCACTGGTGGAGTCGTCGCCGGGTTAGTCGGCGTCGGTGCGGGCCGAGGTCGGCCTTAGAGGTGAACGATCTCGGTTTTGACGTCGCTGATCTCGGCGTCGAGAGCAAGCGACTCGACGAAGCGCAGAATCTTCATGAGCTGAGCGTGGGCGTGCGGCTCCGCGTTACTGAGACAAGCGACGCCGATCGTGGCCGTGCCGACGAGGTCGAGAGTATCGACTTCGGCCACGGCGGCGTTGAAGCGATTCGAGACGCGGTCACGCAGGCGGCGGACGACGGCCCGCTTGTCCTTCAGCGTGGCGGATTCGAAGAGGGTCAGCGTGAGGCGCAGCGTTCCGACGACCATGCCCGCATGATGGCAGGCTGGAAGTTGGCGTCGGGTGCCGCTCTGTAGCGCGGCCTCAGCCGCCGCCGCTGCCCCCGGCGGCGGCGAACTGCTGCGGCGCTTGCTCCGGCGTGGCGGGCTCGCCGGCTGGGGCTGCGAGTGGCTGCTGCTCGGTGTCGTCGGAGTCCGCTTCGGGCACTTCCAGCTTGCCCTGTTGGCCCGGTCGCCCTTGCAGAAGCGGCAATGGCGGCAGTTCGGCCAATGTGCGCAGGCTGAAGTGGTCGAGGAAGCGGTCGGTCACGGCCCAGAGGTTGGGGCGGCCCGGCCCGTCGACTTGGCCCACAGGTTCGATTAAGTCTCGGCTGCGCAGCGTCTGGAAGGGTCCGTCGCAGGAGACGCCACGCACTTTCTCGACGCCGAGACGGGTGATCGGCTGGCGGTAGGCCACGATCGCCAGCGTCTCCAGCGAGGCCTTGGAGAGCTTGTTGGGGCGCTCCAAGCCTAGCAGGCGCTCGATCCAGGGGGCCGACTCCGGGGCGCTGACAAGACGGACTTTGGAGCCGTGCCGCTGCAGGCGGATGCCACGTGTTGCGCCATCCTGCTCCAGCCGATC
>CAUYZA010000122.1:0-8721 GCA_963577225.1 Dehalococcoidia bacterium
GGAAGCCCAAGGGCGTCCTGCACACCCAGGCCGGCTACTTGCTCTTCGCGACGATGTCACACAAGTTGGTCTTCGACCTGCGCGAGGACGACGTCTACTGCTGCGCCGCCGACGCCGGCTGGATCACTGGCCACTCCTACATCGTCTACGGCCCGCTCGCCAATGGCGCGACCTCCGTCATGTTCGAGTCCGTCCCCAACTACCCCGACGCCGGGCGCTACTGGGACATGGTCGACCGGCTCAAGGTCACCATCTTCTACACTGCGCCCACCGCCCTGCGCGCGCTGATGCGCGAGGGCGATGAGTTCGTCAAGACCTACAAGCGCGACTCGCTGCGCGTGCTTGGCACCGTCGGCGAACCGATCAACCCCGAAGCCTGGCGCTGGTACTACAACGTCGTCGGCGAGGGCCGCTGCTCCATCGTTGACACCTACTGGCAGACCGAGACCGGCGGCCACATGCTGACCGGCCTCGCCGGGGCCACGCCGATGAAGCCGGGCTCGGCCTCCGTGCCCTTCTTCGGGATCGAGCCGTCGCTCGTCGACCAGGAGGGCAACCTGATCGAAGGCAACGACGTCAGCGGTATCCTCTGCATAGAGCGCTCCTGGCCCGGCATGATGCGCACGCTCTACGGCGACCACGGCCGCTTCATCCAGACCTACCTGGTCCAATACCCCGGCAAGTACTTCACCGGCGACGGCGCCTATCGCGACAAGGACGGCTACTACTGGGTCACCGGCCGCGTCGACGACGTACTCAACGTCTCCGGTCACCGTCTCGGCACCGCCGAGATTGAAGGCGCCTTGGTCGGCCATAAGTCCGTCGCGGAAGCCGCCGTCGTGGGTTACCCGCACGACCTCAAAGGACAGGGCATCTACGCCTACGTCCTGCTCAAGGTCGGTCAGGAGTCTTCGAGCGACCTCGCCAAGGCGCTGCGTCTGGAAGTGCGGCGTGTGATCAGTCCGATCGCGACCCCGGACAAGATCCAGTTCGTCGACGGCCTGCCCAAGACCCGCTCCGGCAAGATCATGCGCCGTATCTTGCGCAAGGTCGCCGAGGGCGAGCCGGACCAGGTCGGCGACGTCACCACCCTGGCCGACCCCGCCGTCGTCGAGGCGATCGTGGCGGGCGCATCCGAGGCTGAGTAACCGCTACGCTCAATCTCTTGGGCTTGACCAGTCTCCGGGGGGAAGCAGAGGAGGACGGCCGATGGACCCAGTCTTGCTCGCCGGCATCATCCTGATCGTCTTGCTAGTGGCGGTCACGCTGCTGCAGAACATCGTCAGGCGTCGCCAAGCCGGTATCGAACGGCGCCTGCCGCACGTCGACGCGCTCTCCGGGCTGGCGCTCGCCCCGGGGGAGTATCCGCAGGGCTACTCCGTCGACTATCGCGGGCCCGTCACCAACGAACGCCTCGCCTACGACTCAGAAGACGAAGATGAATCCTTCGCCGAGATCGACTCCTCCGGCCGCGTGATCGGCTATCGCCAATCGTTCCGCGACCCCCAGTCCCACGGCGAGCTGGTCGACGTGCTGCTCAACCTCACCCTGCGGCGTGGCAAGACGCACCGCCGCATCGACGTCGAGGTCGTCCTCTACGAGGACGAAGAGGGCGCAATCGAGGGCACGGATGAAGAGCTGCCGCCCAACCCCAGCGTGGACGACGAGGGCAACTCGCTGGAAGTGACCACCGTCGACGGCCACAACCTCGGCTTCGCCGACGCCGTGCGGCAGTGGTCGCGCGTCTCGCAGGACGGCACCGAACTGCAGCGCAAGCTCGAAGCCCGGTGGCACGAAGGCCGGATCAGCTGCTTCGTGACGGGCGACGCCGAGCCACCCGGCGCCTTGCAGGCGGAGGATGTACTGCGCGTCGCGCGCGAGGTGCACGAGCGCGTCGCCCGCAGCGGACTGTGCGAGGCGCCCACGACAGCCAACGCCGGTGTCTGAACTCGGAAGGTGACCCTGTGCCGCAGTACAGCCAGGACGACGTAGACGCCCTGCTCACCAAGATGGGCGAAGAGCGGGGCAAGCTGCTCCAGTCCGCGGAGGCGCTCAGCCTCACGGCCGCCGATTTCGTCCCCGCCGACGCTGAAGGCGAAGATCAATGGACAGCCAAAGAGCAGCTCGCGCATCTCTGGGAGATGGAGCGCTCCTACGTGGCCTGGTGCAATGCGGCGCTCGCCCAGGACGGCGCCGACCTACGTGAGGTCCGCGGCACGCCCGTCGCAATCCCAATCCAGAACGCCCCCCAGCATGACGTCGCGGAGCTCATCGCCGCCCTGCGCGACGAGCGAGTGGCCACCATCGAGCTGATCCGCTCGCTCGACCTGGAGCAGTTCAGCCGCGTCGGCAACAGCCCCACCTTCGGCGAGCTAACGGTGATGCAGTGGCTGCGCTCGTTTTATCGCCACGACCGGCAGCACGGCGCCCAAATCGAAGGCCGCCAGTCCGAGTACCGGCCGAATTTTCAAAGCGGCCGCGAACCCAACCAGCGCCAGGCCCGTATCGACCAGGACCACTCCCGCAGCGACCGAGCCCAAGGCCGCGACGGCTCCTAGTACAGCTCGCCCTTGAAGATCCTGCGTCGGGCGTGTCACGATCGCTGCAGGACGCGGCGACACCCCAGCCGCACGGCCCGAGGATCTAACTGCGCGATGGACGCGGATGCGAATACACGAACCCGACTCCGGCAACCTCTGGCTCGCACGCATCCTCTGGGACTCCGGCGCGATCCAGTTCGGCGAGTTCAACATCGGCACGACGATGCGATCGCCGGTCTACATCAACACCCGTCTCGTGATCAGCAACCCGCGCGCGCTGCGCCGAGTCGGCGAGCTGATCGCGGAGCAGACGCGCACGCTCTCCGGCATGCTGCGCCCATCCATCGATCCGTTCGAAGTCGTCGCGGGCGTGCCGATCGGCGGACTCCACCTGGCGACGGCCTACTCGCTGATCGCCGACGTGCCCATGATCTATCCGCACCCGCGCGCCAGCGAGCACGACATCTATCCCGAGATTGAGGGCGTCTACTTCCCCGGCCAAACCGTGCTCCTAATCGACGACTTGATCACGGGCGGCAGCAGCATCATCCAGAGCGGGGCGATGCTGCGCGAAGCCGGACTCAACGTGCAGGACGCCGTCGTGCTGTTGGACCGGCAAGCCGGGGCCGGAGCGCGCCTGCGCGCCGACGGCATTCGTCTGCACCCGCTGCTCAAGCTGGAGACGCTCGTCAACTATCTGGTCGCACACGAGCTGATCACGCAAGCGCAGTACGCGCAGTGCCTGACGTACATGGAGCAAACGGGGGGCGGGGACTAGCTGCGGCTCTCGGGCGGAACATCCCGCCACTGGGTGCCCGCGGGCGGGTGACACGTCTCTCGTTCGCCGTCAGGCAGAGCCGCCGCCGTCTACCTCCACGGTCGTGTGCGGACGGCGTCTGGCGGGTAAAACTTAGAGCAGGCGACGGAGGGGCTTGCGGCCCGGGCGCGGGTCGTAATTGGCCTTGAACATCTCGAGCTTGTCACGCTCGATCAGGTACTTACCGGCGAACATCGTGGCGGGAATCTTCTTTTGCTTGATTAGGCGTCGCAAACTCTGGGGATGGATCTGCAGCTCGCGTGACGCCTCGACGAGGTCGAGGAAGTTGTCGAACAGGGTATCCGCCATGGCCGGCCAACCTTCCGCAGTCAGACGATATTGCTTATCGGTGTATACAAATATAAGAGCGGTCAAGTGAGCAGTCAAAGCATCCGCGCAACTTCGTGTAGGGCGTACTTACGGCCCTTCATTGACCCTGAAATAGCCCGCTCCTATGCTGGCGGCGCTTCGCCCGGAGCGAGCTTTCCACGAGCAAAGCGCAACGTCAGCCCGCCCAACGACCCACGAAGCAGCCTGATTTTACAGCCTTTTCTGACCATTCGGTGGAGGATTGTCGTATGAGCCACGCCATCATCGAAGCGGCTAGGAGCGAGGGCCGCAGCCTCCTCAGCGAGGTCGAAGCGAAGGCAATCCTGGCCGACGCCGGTGTCCCCGTCACCACCACCAAGCTCGCGACCGGCGCCGACGAGGCCGTCGCGCTCGCCGGCGACCTCGGCTACCCCGTCGCGCTCAAGGTCGTCTCGGCCACCATCACCCACAAAAGCGACATCGGCGGAGTCGAACTCGGCCTGGACGACGCCGACGCCGTGCGTTCCGCCTTCGACCGCATCGCCGCCGCCGCGCAAGCCGCCGATCCCGACGGCAGCATGGACGGCGTCTCCGTGCAGCCCATGGCCGCTCCCGGCACCGAAGTGATCATGGGCATAACCCAGGACGCGCAGTTCGGCCCGGTTTTGATGTTCGGGCTGGGCGGCGTGCTGGTGGAAGTGCTCAAGGATGTCGCCTTCCGCGTCGTCCCGCTCGAACAGCGTGACGCGCGTCAGATGGTGCGCGAGATTCAGGGCTTCCCGGTGCTGGAGGGTTACCGCGGCGCCGCGCCCGCCGACCTCGATGCACTCGAAGCGATTCTGCTCCAGCTCTCCCAGTTCGCCGAGGCCAACCCCGAGGTGAGCGAACTCGACCTCAACCCAATCTTCGCCTACGACGACGGAGCGATCGCCGTCGATGCGCGGATCGTGCTGGCCTAGCACCGCCGCCAGCCCAGCCCCCAGGACCGCCGCTCAGCGGCCAAAAGACGAGAGACACGCAATGCCAAGTCTGGACCGGGTCCTCAACCCCAAGACCGTCGCCGTCATCGGAGACAAGAAGGCCAGCGGCTACATGTGGCTCAAGAGCCTGGAGACCTTCACCGGCAACCTCTACTCGGTCCAGCTCGACGAGAAGGAGATCCCCGGTATCGAGGAGTTGGGCGTCACCAACTACAGCTCGCTCGGCGAAATCCCCGAGCCGGTGGACTTCGTCGTTTGCGCCGTGCCGCGCCAGGTTTCCCCCTTCATCGTCAAAGACTGCGTCGCCAACGACGTGGGCGGCGTCACGCTCTTTACCTCCGGTTTCGCCGAGACCGGCGAGGAAGAGGGCAAAGTCCTGCAAGACCAGATCGAAGAGATGGCCCGCGAGGGCGACCTCGCCTTGATCGGTCCCAACTGCATGGGCCTGCACATCCCCGGACTGGGGATCCGCTTCAACCGCGACCAGCCCGCCGGCACCACGGGCGATGTGGGCTTCATCTCGCAGAGCGGCACCCACGGCATGAACTTCTCGCTCACCGGCGCGGCCCAGGGGGTGATCTGCAGCAAGCTGATCTCGTTCGGCAACGGCATCATCCTGGAGGCGGCCGACTACCTCGAATACCTGGCCGACGACGACGACACGAAGTTCATCGGCATGTACATCGAGGGCGCCCGCGACGGCCCGCGCCTGATCAAGGCGCTGCGCTACGCCACTTCCAAAAAGCCCGTCGTCACCTGGAAGGGCGGTCAGACTGCCGCCGGCTCGCGCGCGACGCAGTCGCACACTGCCTCGCTCGCCACCAATCAGGCCGTCTGGGAATCGATCGTGCGACAGTGCGGCGCACTCGCGGTCGACAGCCTGGACGAAATGGTCGATGTCATCAAAACGCTACGCCTCTCGAAGCCAGCCAAGGGCCGCGGCGTGGGGCTGCTCGCCATGACCGGGGGCCAGTCGGTCGTCATGACGGACGCCTTCGCCAAAGAGGGTTGGGACGTCCCCACGCTGAGTGATACGTCGTACGAGAAGTTCTCGGAGTTCTTCAACGTCATCGGCGGCTCCTACCAGAATCCGCTCGACATGGCCGGCACGATCGGCCAGGACCCCAAGAACTTCGACAAGATCCTCGAAATCCTCGAAGAGGACCCCGGCTTGGACGCCCTCGTGATGGAGCTCTCGGCGACCTTTATGGCCCGCCGCTGGAAGGACAAGCCCGAGGAACTGGAGCGCCTGCTTGACTCGATCGTCAACTTCCGCGATCGATCCGACAAGCCCATCCTGACCGTGCTCCACCCCTCCCATCTCGAAGCGGAAGCGCTCGCAGCCCGGCTCAAGCTGCAGGAGCGCGGGATCGCCGTCTTCGCCAATTTCGAACGCGCTGCCAACGCGATGGCAAAAGTCGCGACGCTCGGCGAGAGCGACAGCTAACCTAGTCCGTGGGGCGAGGAGTTGCGTGGCGGACTCAATCATCTACGTCGACCATGCCGGTACGACGCCCGTCCACCCGGACGTGCGCGATGCCATGGCGCCCTTCCTCTCTGCGCAATTCGGCAACCCCTCCTCGCTGCACGGACTGGGACGCGCCGCCGAGCACGCCGTGAACGCCTCCCGTGCCGATGTCGCCACCGTCCTTAACGCGCGCCCCGGCGAACTGATTTTCACGAGCGGCGGTTCGGAGTCGGTCAACACAGCGCTCAAGGGTGTCGCCTTCGCCCAGCAGCACGCCGGTGTCGGCCAGCGCATCGTCTCGACTTCGATCGAACACCACGCCATCCTGCACAGCTTGGACTACCTCGAGCGCTTCGGCTTCGAGATCGTACGGCTCGAAGTCGACGCCGACGGCTTCGTTGAGCCCGACGCCGTGGCCGCCGCCGTCGACGAGCAGACGGTGCTCGTCAGCGTCATGCTGGCCAACAACGAGGTCGGCGCGATCGAGCCGATCGCCGAGATCGCCGCGGCCCTGCGCGCGCGCGGCGAGCAACTCGGCCGCCGCGTGCCCTTCCACACGGACGCCATCCAAGGCGCCGGACAGCTTGATCTCGACGTGCAGAAGCTGGACGTCGATCTGCTGTCGCTCTCGGCGCACAAGTTTCGCGGCCCCAAGGGCGCCGGCGCGCTTTACCTGCGACGTGGCACCCCTTTCCTAGCGCAACAGACGGGCGGCGGTCAGGAGCGCAACCGCCGCGCCGGCACCGAGAACGTGCCCGGCATCGTCGGGCTGGCACGCGCCCTCGCCATCGCTGAGGCCAGCCGTCCCGTCTTCGTCGAGCGCATCAGCGCCCTGCGCGACCACTTCATCGACCGCACCCTCAACGAGATCCCGCACGCCATCCTCAACGGTCCCGCCACGGACCGACTGCCCAACAACGCCAACGTCCGCTTCGACAGCGTCGACGGCCAGCTCCTGCTGGAAGCGCTCGACGAAGTGGGCATCGCCGCCTCCAGCGGCAGCGCCTGCACCACCTCGTCCTGGGAGCCCAGCCACGTGCTGCTCGCCATGGGCGCAGACCAGGACGCGGCGGCCGGATCACTGCGCGTAACGCTGGGCGGCGACAGCGCCCAGGCGGAACTGGACACCGTTGTCGACCAGCTCAAGCGGATCGTGCCGGCCCTGCGGGGGGAGCCCGCCACGAGTCCCGCGACGGGGACCCCAGCCTGACGAGACCGGAGCGGCCGTATCTTGAAATCGTCGCCGAGGATGCCGCACGCCCCGCCGCTCTGAACCGGCTCAGCTCGGCGGTGGAGGCGGCGAGAGCGGGCCTCAACGCGTTGCAGCTCGCGCCACCCTCGCATGCCTACAGTCGCGACGTGCTGCACGAACTGAGCGGACTCTACGCCGCCTACGACGCCGGCGGCTTCGAGACGCGCGCCGAAACGGCCTAACCCGACCGCCGCGAATTTCGCCGAGCCGTCGAACTCGCGATCGCGCTCACGGACCGCGCCGACGGACTGCCCGGCCTGATCACGATGCTGGCCTACATCGAAGCGGCGACGATCCCCCAAACCGACGCCACGCCGCCGCTACATGAGCTGACGATTGACCGCGAGCTGGTGCGCCAACGGCTCTCGCCGGCCGCGGTCAGCCGCGGCGCGACACTGGTCGATGACTTACGCCCTCAGTTCGACGTCTTCCAGCGTCGCTACCGCGAGGCGTACCTCGCGCACCATGGCGCCTACCAGGAGCAGGCCGCTGCGGAAGCGCCGCGCCTCATCGCCGACGTTCGGCGTGCCCGCTCGCTCGGCCTGCTCAACGGCATCGCCGCGCTCGCCCCGTCGCTGGGCGAAGAGCCGATCGCCACGCAGGCGAAGTTGGCGTCTGATCTGCGGCCCTGTGGCCTTTCGCTGGATGAGCTCGCCGAAGCCCTGGCCGGCCAGACGATTTGCCCCGACTGTGGCCTCCGGCTCGACGCCATTCTGCCCAGCGCGGCCTTGGCGACCGCACGGGAGCAACTCCGACTCGCACTGGAGCAGCAACGACGGCGTCTGGCGCAGGCGATGGTCGCCCGCGCGGCCGCCAACGACGGGCGCCCCGGAATCGACCGCTTCCTGCGCGCCGTGCAAGCCGCCGACCTCGCCCCGCTCGTCGAGATCCTGGACGAGACGACCCTCGCCCTGATCGAGGAACTGTTGTCAGACGCGTGAAGTCGGGTCCGCCCACGGGTCGCCTGGCGTCGACTACGATCGCCTCATGGCACGCTTCGCGCGCAACCTGATCCGGCGTCGCAAAGGTCCGGCTCCACTTCCTGGGGCGCGCATCGTCGTGGGGCTCGGCAATCCCGGGCAGCACTATGCCCACAATCGCCACAACGCCGGCGCGCGCGCCACGGCGGACCTACTCAACCTGCTCGGTCTCAAACTGGCCGACAAGTCCAAGCACGCCATCAGCGGCCAGGGCGAAACCGCCCACGGACCCGTCGTCGTCGCCCAGCCGCGCACCTACATGAACGAAAGCGGCCAAGCAGTCCAGTCCCTATTGACCATCTTCGAGGCCCAGCCGGAGTCCCTGATCCTGATCGTCGACGAGCTCGACATCGAAGTCGGCAAGATCCGCATCCG
>CAUYZA010000123.1:0-8692 GCA_963577225.1 Dehalococcoidia bacterium
GCCGGGCACCGGCGTGGTCACACTGCCTTCGCGCGGCTAGGTTCGCCCACGCGGCGCGCGCCGCGAGCGCTGCCGCGATCCTCTGCAGATGAGCTAGGAGTCCGCCATGGGATTGCTCGATGGCCGTGTGATCGCGCTGACGGGCGCGGGGCGCGGAATTGGTCGGGAGGTCGCGCTGCTGGCCGCCTCGGAAGGGGCCAAGCTGGTTGTCAACGACGCCGGGGTGAACCCCGACGGGACCGGGCACGACGGCGGTCCGGCGGATGAGGTGGCCAGCGAGGTCAAGGCCGTGGGCGGCGAAGCGGTGGCGAACTTCGCCGACGTTTCGACGATGGACGGCGGCGAGTCGATCATCCAGCAGGCGATCGACGAGTTCGGGCGGATCGACGGTCTGGTCAACCTGGCCGCAATCCTGCGTGACCGCATGGTCTTCAACATGACCGAGGACGAGTGGGATTCAGTCGTCAACGTGGACCTCAAGGGCCACTTCACGACGATCAAACCAGCCTCCGTGATCTTCCGGCAGCAACGCTACGGACGAATCATCAACTTCTCGTCGGTCAGTGGGCTGCAAGGCAACCCTGGCCAGGCGAACTACGGCGCCGCCAAAGCGGGCGTGGCGGGGCTGTCACGGGTCGTGGCGCGCGACCTCGGTCGTTATGGCGTGACCTGCAACACGATCGCTCCGGGAGCGATGACGCGACTGACGCTGGCGGTGCCGGCAGACACAGCGAAGAAGCGGGCGGCAGCTGGGATCGGCGGTGGTGGTGGTGACGCAGCCGTCGACGAGGAAGAGGTCAAGCGCCAGCGCGAGGCGGCGATGGCGGAGCGCGGGCCCGCCCAGGTAGCCCCGATGGTCGTCTACCTGCTGCTGGACGAGGCCTGGAACATCAACGCCCAGACGTTCGCGGTGGCGGGTGGCCACGTGGGCCTCTTGCCGCAGCTCTACCCGCCGATGAAGAACATCTTCAAAGAGGGCACCTGGTCGCTGGATGAGCTGCGTCGGGTGGTACCGGCACAGTTGATGGCTGGCGTGGAGAACGCCGCGCCGCCGCGCCCCGACATCGAGGTACCCGGGCGGGACTAGCGGCCGACGACTCCGTCAGCTTGAGCTAGTCGGCAGGGCGCGTGATTTCCATGCGGTGGAAGCGGTGGCTGCCACGGCGGGAACGACCCGTGTCGCGGAAGCCCGCGTTCTTGAAGGCGCGCTGCGCGCGGACGTTCCAGTCCAGCGTGTGGAGATAGATCCGACTCAGGCTGGTCGTGCTGAAGACGTAGTCGACAAGCAGACGGACCGCCTCCGTGCCGAGGCCGTGGCCCCAATAGTCCGGGTCCCCGATCGTGACGCCCAGCTCAGTCTCGTGGCGGGCAAGGTCGATGTTGTAATACATGACGTTGCCGATGTGGTGGCCGGCCGGGGTTTCCACGGCGAACGTGCGGCGGAAGGAGTGCGAGTTGACCAGTTCCTCGCGGAAATTGCGCAGGAAGTCCTCGTACAGCTGCGTGATGGGGCGGGCGGCGTCGTAGCGAGCGAGGGCCTCGTCGCGGCGCCAGCTGTAGTCGGCGGGAGCGTCGTCGACACGCTTGCGGCGGAGCACGACCTGAACGCCGGTCGCGATCACGTCATCCCTCGTGAGGGGTTCGCTCTGTCGCTCGTGAGTCGTCGCCATGGCTTGCTCGGGCCGCTCGCGTGTGTTCGCTCGAGGGCGTGCGATCGGCCAACAGAGTAGCGGCCCGTTGCAACGTCTCGGCGCTGTTGGCGTGCGTGACCCGACGCAGGGCCTCTCCGAGTGGGAACCAGGCCACCGTTATGTGTTCATCGTCGTGAGCCGAGACGTCGCCGCCCGTGGCTCGCATGAGCCAGAAGTGCACCCGCTTGTGGTAGCGGGTGCGCTCGCTTGGGCGGGCGAACCAGTACTCAATCGTGCCGATCTTGTCTTCCAGCGCGACCTCCAGGCCAGTCTCCTCGCGGACTTCACGGAGAGCGGTCTGTTCGATCGACTCGCCGTCGTCGGGAGTGCCTTTGGGCAGGCCCCAGACACCGCCCGGCGTTTCGAGGAGCAGGACATCGAGACCGTCGTCGCCAGGGCGATGAACGACGCCGCCGGCCGACGTGGCCTCTTGCACGCGGAAGCGGCTGCCTGCCGCGTCGCCGTGCGCGTGAACAGAAGACCGGCGGCGGTTGGCTGATCGGCGGGGCATATGTGCGCTCGCTGGGGCGAATTGGCTCTCGATCAATTGTGGCGCGTCAGGCGCCCAAGCCCAAGGCGTCATCTGCGAACCCGGCTGCTTCCCGTGCATCCTGCACAGCGGCGCGGATCGAACCTTCGGGGTGCGTCGAGACGCGCTCGAGTTGCTCGGCCGCCTCCGGCCCGCCGATCTCGCCGATCGCCTCGATCACGGCGACGAGCACGTCGATGCTCTCGTCCTCGAGCAGCTCGCCCAGGGCAGGCAAGGCATTTTCGTCGGCGATCTCACCCGCCGCGACGGCGGCAGCGATGCGCTCATCGTCGTCCATCACGACCATCGAATTTTCCAGCGTGGGGATCCAGTAGGAGTCCGCGGTGCGTCCCATGGCCTGTAGAGCCCCGAGGCGCAAAATGTCGTTGTCGGCTTCGAAGAAGTCGAAGATCAGCTCGCGAACCCAGGGCTCGTCGATCACCGCGACGCTGGTAAGTGCGGCGGCCCGCACGACCCGCTCCTCGGCCGAGTTCTCGGCGATCGCGCGCAATCCATCGACGACGGCGGTGCGGTCGGCATCGCGCAACTGATCAAACTCCGCACGCAAGGCGACGGCGCCCAGCGTGACGACGGCCTCACTACGCACGCCTTCGTCCTCGTCATCAACCGCCAGCGTGAGGAGGGGGGCGATGCTCTCGCGCTCCTCGTTGTCGGCCAATCCGGCGGCGGCGAGCGCGCGAACGGCGGCATCCTCGTCAGTCAGCGCGGACAGGCAGATGATGCTGTAGTCGAGCAGGGGCCGTGTTTCCTGCAGTTGGGTCAGCCGTTCGAGCAGGGCGAAGCGTTCCTCGGGCCCGAGCCGAAGGAAGGTGCCGTTGAAGCGGTCGCAGCCGTCCCGATCGAGATCGCTGAGGGCGGCGATGTCGTCGTCGCTGAGCTCGACGGAGCCGTCCGTCAGACGCTCAAAGGCGCGCGCTTGGGCCTTTTCTCGGTCGGGCGATGTGGGGTTGGTCATGTGTTCAGTCTATTGGCGCTGGAGAACGGTCGGGCGTGGGGCAATCAGTTCGGTTCGGCGGCGGGCAGGAACTGGCCCAGAGCGGCTGATTCGCTTTGCGCTTCACGGGTCATGAGGCGCTGGATGGCGACGTTGGGGGGCATTGCATCGAAGAGAACATCATGCATAGCCTCCACGATTGGGAGTTCGATCTGGTGCTCGCGCGCGAGTTCGCGCACAGCGCGAGTCGTCTCGACGCCCTCGGTGACATGGACCGTCGCGGCCAGGATGTCCTGCAGCATCTCGCCACGGCCAAGTTGCTCGCCCAGAGTGCGGTTGCGGGAACTGGGGCTGGCGGCGGTCGCGATGAGATCGCCCAGGCAGGCCAGGCCCATGAAGGTGAGCGGACGCGCACCGACCGCGAGACCGAGGCGGGCCATCTCGGCCAAACCGCGGGTGAGGAATGCGGCGCGACCGTTGTCGCCGATGTTGAGCGCGTCGCCGATGCCGACGCCGATCGCGACGATGTTCTTCAAGGCGCCACCGAGCTCGACGCCGACGATGTCGTCGTTGGTGTAGACGCGGAAGCTGGGGCTCATCAGCAGCTCGCGCAGCCGCTCTACGCTAGCGCCATCGGTGCTGGCAACGACCGTCGTCGCGGCTTGGCCGACGGCGACCTCGCGGGCCAGGTTGGGACCGGAGAGCGCGACAATCGGCGCATCGCGTCCCGCGGCGCGGAGCTCATCGGCGATGACTTCCGACATGCGCAGGTGCGTGTCGAGTTCGATCCCCTTCGCCGCGCTGACGATCGGGGCGTCGCCGTGCAAGTGCGGGAGCAAAGCGCGCAGATTGGCCCGCAAGGTTTGGGCTGGGACGGCGAGGATGACGGCGTTCGGGTTCGCCGGCGGCTCAATGACGAAGTCGATGCTCTCCGGCAATGCGATGCCCGGCAGGAGGCGGCGTTGCTCGCGTGAGCGCGCAAGTTCGGCGGCCTCCTCGCTACTGCGACAGAGGACGGCGACCGTCGATCCGGCTCGGTCGAACTGGATCGCGAGGGTGCAGCCCCAGGAGGTCGCCCCAACGACGAGGACGGGATCCGCGGGAGCAGCCATCGCTAGTCCCCTGCCGTCTGCGCGCCGCTAACGGGCTGTTCCCCATCGGGAGGCGCGGCGTTCGGGTCAGGCCGACCCAGGATGCGCTCTGTGCCGGCGAGCAGGCGCGCAATGTTGTCGCGATGCGCGACGGCGATGATCAACCAGGCGCCGACGCTGAAGCCGAGATAGGCGTCGGCGTCGTTGGTGTGGGCGATGGACATGCCGTGCAGGAAGCCGCCAACCGACATACCGAGCAGCACCGAGAGCGACATGATGCGCGTCAGGCCGAGCACGACGATGGCGACGCCGATCGCAAGCGCGGCGCCAGGCGGAGACATGATCAACAGCGCGCCGAAGCCTGTCGCCGCAGCGCGCCCGCCCCGGAAGTTGGCATAGAGCGGGTAGATGTGTCCGATCACGGTGGCCAGAGCGGCGATCACTTCAGCGGCGGGACTATCGAAGGCGACCCGCATGATCACTACCGGAATCACCCCCTTGGCGACGTCGGCGCCGAAGACGAGGACGGACCAGCGTAACCCGAGGCGCCGGAACGCGTTGGTCGCGCCGATCTTGCCCGAGCCGCCCGCCCGCACGTCGACGCCGACGAGATACTTCCCGACCCAAAGGCCGACAGGGATCGAGCCGATCAGGTAACCGGCGAAAAGGCCGGCGATCCAGGCCTCAACCATTTTCGGCGGACCTCGAAGCCGAGGAGTCGAGTTGGGCCGTGGGCTTCTGCGACTGGAACTCGGCGTCGGAATCGGGAGAGGCGGAAGCCTCGGGTTGATCGGCGCGGTCGTCGGGCATGGGGCCGGAACCACTGATCGGCTCGCCTCGCTTGCGGAAGACGAGTTTGAGCGATGCGCCCTGGAAGCCGAACTCGTCGCGAATCCGACGCTGGAGGTAGCGCTCGTAGGAGAAGTGGATCGATTCCGGGTAGTTGGAGAAGAAGACGAACGTAGGCGGCTCGACGCCCGCCTGGGTGACGTAGAAGATCTTGATTGGGCGGCCCTTGACAGCGCTGGGGGGGTGGTCGATCACGGCGCGCCGGATCGCCGCATTGAGGCGACCGGTGGGGACCCGCAGTCGACGTTCCTCCGCGGCGCTGAGGGCGGCGCGCAGGACATCATCAACGTGGCGCCCCATCAAGGCGGAGATCCAGACGACGGGGGCCCAGGGCACGAAGCGCGAGCGCCAGCGCAACTGCCGACGTCGGCGCTCGGCCAGCTCCTCGTCGTCGTCGAGCAGATCGAGCTTGTTCATCACGAGCACGATGCCTTTTTTGGCCTCGAGTGCGACCTGGAGAATGTGTTGGTCTTGGGCGGCCATGTCGACCCCAACATCGATCACGACGGCGACCACGTCGGCGCGAGTGACCGCGGCGGTGGCGCGTCGCACGGAGGCTCGCTCCGGGCCGCGGACCACCTTGCCACGACGCCGGATGCCGGCCGTGTCGACCAAGATCAGACGCTTGTCGTCGAACGTGATCGCGGTATCGACGGCGTCGCGCGTCGTGCCGGCGACCTCGCTGACGATCATGCGCTCTTCGTGCAAGATCGCGTTGACGAGGGAGGACTTGCCCACATTAGGGCGGCCCACGATGGCGAGGTTGCAGGCCACGTCGGGTAGCGCCGCGGCCACTGCGGGCAGCCAGTCAATGACGACGTCCAGCAGATCGCCCACTCCGCGTCCATGGTGTGCGCTGATGATCTGCGGATCGCCCAGCCCGAGCGCGTAGAACTCGCTCGCGGCGAGAGCGAGATCGTCATTGTCGGCCTTGTTGGCGACGAGGTAGACGGGCTGGGAAGCCTCACGCAACAGCGCGGCGATCTCTTCGTCGGCGGAAATGGGGCCAGCCTGGACGTCGACGACAAAGCAGATGGCGTCGGCTTCGTCCATCGCCTGACGCACCTGCGTCTCCACGGGGATGGCGTACGGACCCTCGAGCTGTTCGCCCAACATCCCTCCGGTGTCCACGACACGGAAGGTGTGTCCGCTCCATTCGGCGATGTCGTAGTTGCGGTCCCGTGTGGTGCCGGGCTCATCCTGCACGATCGCTTTACGGCGCCCCACGATGCGGTTGAACAGGGAGGACTTGCCAACGTTGGGCCGGCCGACGAACGCGACGAGGGGGAGCGCAACGTTCTCGGCGTTGCCGCTGGGTGCGGCGTCCGTCGGTTGAGGGGTGGTCATGATTCGGTCTCGTCCGCACCCTGATCGGCAGCGGAGTCGGCTTCAGCGGACTCCTCCGGCGGGGGTGCCTCGGTCAGCGTGACAAGCACCGTCTCGGGATCGACCGTGACGACCTCGGTACCGCCGATGAAGCCAACTTGGACCGTGAGGCGGTGGACGCCCGTCGCCAGTCCGATCGCGTCGATGGTGGCACGGATGTCTTCGGAGGTGAGCTCGGCCAACGTCGGGGCCGGGCCTTGGACAACCACCTGGACGACGACCGATTCAGCGTTGGCGAGGAGCTCCTGCGCCAGTCCGTCTACGACGAGGGGCACTTCAAAGCTGGCTTGCGCCCGAACCGGCTCGATCGTGATCGTGATGGTCACGCTGGTCTCGGCCTCCAGGGTCAGACCTTCCGGCGCGATCACCGGGGTCGTCACAACTATGTCGTCGTCCCGGCCGTCCAGACTGATCGGTACCGTCACAGCCGGGCCGACGCGCTCAAGCCCTTGGAGCGTACCGACGACGATGACATTGAGTGGCACCACCGTGATAGCCGCGACTCGGAAGCCGGCGGCGGGAAAATCGGCCAGTTGTGGCGCGATCGCGACCGCGCGGCGGAAAAGCTCCTGCTTGATCGGGATCAGAACGTTGACGGTGGGCGGCTCAATGCGGATGTTGCTGATCGCCGCGCCCGTGTTGGTACGAACCTGGAGGGTGACGGGCAGGTCGACATCAACGGTCGTGCCCGAGAGGTCAACGGGGGCGACGACGCGGTCGACGAGATCGATCAGGTTGGCGGTGCCACTAATCGTGACCGTTTCCGGGCTGAGCACGGGCTCGCCGCGTGCGAATCCAATCGGTTCAGAATCGGCGATGACGACGGTGATCGGCAAGGCGCGCTGGACGACGGGCTCCAGCACGACTTCGACGGTGGAGGGAGCGACCGCGCGCACGCTGATATCGCCGTTGAGCGAGCGCACGACGATCGGGACTTCGCGCGATCCGACGTCGAAGCCGGCCAGGTCCACGTGGGCCACGAAGTCGTCGACGCTGACCTGCTGCAGGTCGTCCTCGCGGCCCGCGATCGTGATCGCTACGGGCGGGATTCGGCTCGAAGCGAGCAGATCGCTGGGGACGTTGATCGCCTCCACGGCAAGGCTGAAGCCGAACGGCTGCTCGACGAATTCGTTCTCTGAATCCGTGATCGCGAACCAGATCACCAGAGCGAGCAGGAAAGAGGCGGCGAAGAGGGTGAGGACGCCCCGTAGCCAGCGCCAAGCAAGGGAACGTGGCATCGCTACGATCCAGCGACTGTGATCGTGCGACTGCCGTCGCGTCCCCGACCGTTGCCGCCGCGGCCGTTGCCGTGCATGAGCTCAATCAGGTTGGCCTCCAGCACGGCGCCATCCGGGACCCGAATCAGGCGCCCGCCGCTGGCCAGGGAGATGCCGCCTGTTTCCTCGGAGATCGCGACCACGATGGCGTCGGTTTGCTCGGACATGCCGATAGCGGCGCGATGGCGCGTGCCGAGGTATTCGAGCCCAGCGGGGTGCTCGGCCGACCTGGGCAGGATGCAGCAGGCAGCCAGGACGCGGTCCTCTTGGACCACGGCGGCGCCGTCGTGAAAGGGGGAGTTGGGATAGAAGATGCTCTCGATCAGCGCGACGGAGATTTCGGCGTCGAGCAGGATGCCGGTGTCGACGACGTCCTGTAGCCCCGTCTCCCGTTCGATCACGATCAGGGCGCCGCTGTGCCGTTCCGCCAGCGCAGCGGAGGCACGACTGATGGCGCGAACGGCTTCGATGCCGGGATCGCGGCCGATCCCGGCCCAGGCCCGTACCCCGCCCGCTCGCCCGACGCGCTCCAAAGCGCGGCGGAACTCTGGCTGGAAGACGATCAGCACGAAGATGACGATCACCGCGATCGCGTTGTTCACGATCCAGTCGAGCACGACGGAGTCGAGCGCGCGGCTGAGCGCGACGACGACCATGGCGACGATCGAAATCCCGCGAATGACGGTCATCGCGGTGGTGCCCCGCACGAGTCGCAGCAGCCAAAAGATGACGAGCGTAATGAAGGCGATCTCCAGGGCATTCTCCCAGCCGAAGCTGGAAAAGGCGTCCTCGATATCGTCGAAGAGCTTGTCCATGGCGGGGCTCTCCGGAAGAACGGGAGCGGCTCCCGGTCCTCGTCCACTCGCTCCGGTCGGAGTCCGCGGCGGCGCTCTGCGGCGGCGGGCGGCCCACGC
>CAUYZA010000124.1:0-8682 GCA_963577225.1 Dehalococcoidia bacterium
GCGAGGCCTGAGCGGCCTCGCTCAGCTCAACCAGGGTGATCCGCAAGGCTCTCCACAGGTCGGATCGCTGCGTTTCGATCCAGTGAGCCGCCGCCGCGATCAGCGCGCCCGTCCCGGGTCCCACATCGACCAGATCGAAGACCGGCGGCCGCCGCAGCTGATCCCAGATCGACGCCGCGCTCATCGCCACCGCGTAGCCAAAGACCGGGTGCAGCTCTGGGCTGGTAAGGAAATCACCCTCGCGACCCACCGTGGTCCGGCCCGACCGGTAATAGCCCAGTGTGGGGTCGTACAGCGCGCGCTGCATGAAGTCGGCGAACGTGATCGGTCCCGTGCTTCGGATCTGTTCCGCGATCGTGCGCGCCAGCGGTGTCGGAGCGCTGGGCAGGTGGAACGGATCGGAATCAGCAGGGTCAGGAGCGGACGGCATGCAGCGAGTATACGGATGGCCTAACGGCATACAGCGGCGACCGCCGTCGGGACGAACTCAGGTTAGGAATGGATCGCCGCCCGAGGTCCGCTCCCCCGCCGCGCTAGGATGTCGATCATGCAGCCCCGCACGAAGCTCTGGTTGGAACAGGACGACAAGCTCGCGCTGAGCGACTATCGGCTGCGGCTGCTCAAGGCGATCGCGGAGGGTGGATCGCTGGCCGCAGCGGCGGGCACGCTCGACCTCTCCTATCGACGCGCCTGGGGCAAGATCCGCGAGATCGAACAGAATCTCGGTGTTGAACTCGTTCAGAGCGCTGCGGGCGGCGCAGGCGGAGGCGGGTCGCGCCTGACGCCCGCGGGCGAGTTGCTGATCGAGCGCTACGATCAGTTCGCGATTCGCTCGCGCGATGCCGTCGCCGCGATCTACGACGAGATCTTTAGTCCCGACTCGCCGACCGATCCCGCCACACTGCGATCAGATCGCTTCGGTCCGAGGTAAGCCCGCTGGCCCCGGCCTGGAGCAAGTCGAACCCGCGTTGCACGTCGTTGACCGTGTAGCAGACCGATCGCAACTCATGGTCACGCAGCAGCGCAAGTCGTTGGGGCGTAGCCGTCTCGTGGTGGATCGACACGCCGCCGCCCGCACCTCCGATGACGATTCGATCCCGATATCGGGTCCAGGCTTCCGCGCCGCGCTGCCCCTTCCCGATCGAGTACAGCAGCGTGGCCGCCGGCAGCTCTTCTCCAAGCCGGTCTAGCTGCCCCCACTGCGGGGTGGAGGCGACAAGCCCGCGACCGCCCTCGTACGGGCCCAGCGCATCGACCAGCAGATCGACGATGCACGGCCTCGGATCTTTGATGTCGAGCATGATCCGGTCTGGCGAGAGGCCAGTGTCGAGCGCCTGATCCAGCCAGAAGCGCTCGCCGCGCCGCCACGGGACGATACGATGCCGCCGCATGATACCGGCCAGCGCATTCCAGTAGAGCGGGTCATGCCGCAGCGCGATCCGGCGGCCCTCGGCCCAGCAATCCAGTTCCAGCAGGTCCGCGTCCGACGCGAGGGCCCGCCCCAGCTCGGTCCGGTTCTGCGAAGCGCGATGGAGGACGAACCAAGGCTCCATCCGCTCCTCCTTAACGAACGAAGGGCCGCCGCAGCGGCCCTTCGTTCAGAATGCCGTTGGCTCCTAGATACCGACGATCGAGATGGTCACTCGGCGCGCTCGCGCGGTGTCCAGCTCAATCAGGAACACGCTCTGCCATTCGCCCATTTGCAGGCCGCCGTCGATCAGCGGGATCGTCTCGCTCGTGCTGAGCAGGATCTGCTGGCAATGGCTGTGGCCGTTCTTGGGCTCGTCCGGGTGCATGTTGACGGTGCGGATATCAAAGTCGTTGTGCCGGTAGTACTTATCGCGCGGGGCGAGCGTGCCCAGCATGTCTTTCAGGTCCTCCAGCAGCAGGGGTTCGTTCTCCTGCAGCCGGATTGCCGCCGTCGTGTGGTTGGAGTACACGGACACTTGCCCGCACCGCATACTGGACTCGCGCACGACGCGTCGCACGTCGTCCGTGATATCCAGCAGCCAAGGGCCTTCCTCAGTGCGGTAGTCGAGGTGTTCGTGCACGAAGCCAAAAGCGCCGCGTTGCGGCGTCTGGCGGGCGTTCGGCAGCGCCGACACGCCCGGTGCGCGGGTTGCAGCCACTCGCTCCCTCTACTAACTATCCGGACGAATTACACGAATAATGCCTCTTCCCGGAAAAGAAATAAAACCGGGAAATCGAGGCGACAATAGCACAGCGCGACCCAGGAGGGCCACGTCTGCGCGCTGCGATAACGTCTTAGGCCGGGTCGGCCGCCTCCGGCGGGAGCCCGTCCACGATGCGTTCCAGGCGGCGGATCACCTGGTCGATCCGGCCCGCGCTCCCGGAGGCCGGCGTGTGCTCGCGGTAGCTGTGCAGAGCCTGCAGCGACTCGTCGTAGCGTTCGAGCTGGTACAGAATCAGGCCCCGATCGCGGACCTCGTCCAGCGCCCAGGGCGTCAGCGCTAGCTGATAGTCAACGGCTCGCAGCGCGCCAGCGGGGTCGCGCCGCCGCAGAAAGCAGCCCTTCAGGTTCGCCAGCACCCGACCCAGGATCTGCCGTTTGGTCACGCCCTCCAGGAATGCGTCGGGCGAGACGCCGCTGCCGGCCAGCGACTGTTCCACCTGCCCGCGCAAGCCGGCGCTTGGGATCTCTACGCCGCCGTTGAACGGGTCCAAGAATCGGTCCCGGCCCTGGTTCGCATACTTGACGACGAAGTGGGCCGGCGCCCCCACCCCCTGCACTGTGAGGCCCGCCCGCCCTGCCACCTCGATAAACAGGATCGAAAGCAGGATCGGGAGCCCGCGCCTGCGCTCCAGCACGGCGTCCAGGCACGCGTTCAGCGGGTTGTAGTAGTCGTCCTCGTCGCCCGTGAATCCCTCATCTTCGAACAGTAGCTCGACGCTGCCCCGCGCGATCGCCTCAGCCCCCACCTGCTCGCCGCTCCCGACGCGCAGCCGTACCGCGGCCGCCAGATCATCGAGCCGCTTCAACGACGGATTGGGATCTAGCGCTGGATCGACGATCGTCGCGGCGGCCAGCGACGCGCGAGCGAGATCGATCGTCTCTTCCGCGCCGCTCGCAAGGTTCGCGAACGCGCCGACGAGGTCGGGATCCGAGTTGCGTGCGGTATCCGGTTGGTCCACGCCCAGCCCCTGTCGAGCCCGTGCCCAGCCAAAGCTAGCACCGGCTGTAATCTCCTCCGCGCAGGCGAAGGGCCGAAAAACGGGATGGAGCGTACTCTCATTTATGGGGTTACCCGCCGATGATCGAATCGGCGGACGGAGATATTCTCGTCTGCGGAAGGATCCGGCATGTCCCCCCGAACGCCGCCCTCCGACTCGCGCACCGCGAAGCCCGACGACTCACCGAGTTCGCCCAAGAAAGCACGCCGGCCGCAGGCGTTCCCGATCGACCGCAAGGCGCGCCTGCGCATTCCCCCGCACCACGTCACCAAGCAACCGCCCTTCGAACGGATCGGCAACTGGGACGAGGTCTACCACGGCTACACACCGGAACCCGCCATGTTCGAGGCGCAGCGCTGCATTCAGTGTCCAGCGGCGCCCTGCATCAAAGCCTGTCCGATCGATAACGACATTCCGGGCGCCTTCGCTCTGTTGGAGATCGGACGTCTGCAGGACGCCGCCAACGTCTTCCGTGAGACCAGCGAAATGCCCGAGCTCTGTGGCCGCCTCTGCCCCCAGGAGAGCCTCTGCGAGGGCTCCTGTGTGGTGGGTAAAAAGTCCAAGCCCGTTGCGATCGGGAAACTGGAAGCCTTCCTGGCCGATTGGGACCGCAAGCAACGCGGTGGCTTTCCGGTGCCCGCACCGGCTGCGGAAACGGGCGTTGCCATCGCCGTGATCGGCAGCGGCCCAGCCGGGCTCGCCGTCGCGCAGCAGATGCGGGCGGAGGGCCACAGCGTCGTGGTCTACGAAGCCTGGCCGCGCGGCGGTGGCGTCCTGCGCTACGGCATCCCCAACTTCAAGTCGGCCAAGCACATCGTCGATGAGAAAGTCGTCGCGCTGGAGAAGGCCGGCGTCCAGTTCCACTTCAGCACCCGTCTTGGCGCGGAACTGCGCTGGAACGAACTCGACAAATTCGACGCGGTCTACCTCGCCCACGGCGCTGGGTTGGCTCGTCGGTTGCGGCTTGATGGTGAGGCCCTCGAGGCCGTTTATAGCGCGACGGAGTTCCTGGTCCGTGCCAATCTGCCGCAGGATGATCTGCCGGCGGCGATGCAGGGTGAGCCCGCGATCGGCCGCAACGTCCTGGTCGTTGGTGGCGGTGACACATCGATGGACTGCGTTCGCTCGGCGATCAGGCTCGGGGCCGAACGGGTCACGTTGCTCTACCGCCGTACGGAAAACGAAATGGTCGGCCGCGAAGAGGAGCGGCGTCACGCCCGCGAAGAGGGCGTGCACTTCGAGTATCTGACGACGCCGGTTCAGCTGCTCGGCCAGGATGGCAAGGTCAGCGGCGTCGAATGCGTGCGCATGGAGCTGGGCGATCCGGATGAGAGCGGCCGCCGCCAGCCCTCGCCGATCGCCGGCTCCGAGTTCGTGCTGGAGGCCGACGCGGTGGTCGTGGCCGTCGGCTATGACGTTGGCCCCGAGTTACTCAGCCCCGACATCGGGATCGAGCTGAACGACTGGGGTGGCGTTGTGGTTGATGAAGGTGGTCGCACCACCCGGCCTGGCGTCTACGCGGGCGGCGATAACGTGCGCGGCCCGGACCTGGTCGTCACGGCCCTGGCCAGCGCCCACACCGCCATCGAGACGATGCGCGAAGATCTGGCTGTGCTGGCGGGCGAGCGCCGTGCCAAGCAGCGGCCGACCGAGGCGGCGGGCTAGCCCTCAAGATCGAGCTCGGGCAGGTCGTGCACCAACTCTTCCGCCGCGTCGCGGCAGAGCACAACCTCAGCGTCGCCGTCGGCGCTCGGGTTGACGATCTGGTGAACCGCATTTTGCGGGATGTGCAGGAAATCGCCGCTGGCCAGTTCGTAGGCGTGTTCGAGCTGGTCGCCATGCCGCATCGTGACCGGCCCCTGCAGGATGTACATCGCCGTTTCGCAGTTGACGTGGTAGTGCGGGATGCTTCGCATCTTGGCGGGAATCTTCTGGCGTGTCATGAAGACGTTCTCGGACCCCATCAGCTCGCCGGAGACGCCGAACTGAATCAGCATCCCGCTGCGGTGGTCCGACCAAGGGGCGTCGGCGCCCAAAGTCATTGACACGACGGGGAGTGTCTCGCTGGCCATCGAAGCCTCCTGCCTAAAGTTTGTCTGAACCGACGCGCGCGAGGTCTGCCTCGTCGGACAAGATCGCGCGCGGCGAGGATTGAGGCAAGCCCGTGTTAACCTCGATCCCGGTACCGGACCGCTTCAAACGCTCCCTATTTGTTGGCGCGTCACGGCCCGTGTCTAGATTGCGACGCCGAGATGGCCGAAGCACGCGTTGCCAAGGACGGCGACACGGTCCACGTTCACTACACGGGAACGCTGGATGACGGCGAACAATTCGACTCCTCCCGCGGTCGCGATCCGCTCAGCTTCACCGTGGGATCGGGGCAGGTGATCGGCGGTTTCGACGAGGCTGTGCGCGGCCTCATTCCGGGCGAGAGCCGAACCGTGCACATTGAACCGGCCGACGCGTACGGGGAGCGCGACGAATCCCGCGTTCTTTCGGTCCCTGCCGCTGAAGCGCCGGACGGTCTCAAGGCCGGCGACCGCGTGCAGATGGGCGATCAGCCCGTCCTGGTCACGGAGGTGACCGCGGAGACGGTCACCGTCGACGCCAACCACGAGCTCGCGGGGAAGGCGCTCAACTTTGACGTGGAGCTGATCTCACTGGACTGAACTCTGGCCGCCGCTATGCGGACAGCAAGCCGCTGCTTATGCGGACAGCAAGAAGGCCGTCAGCCGGTTGATTGCGTCCAGCAGCGCGCCCGAGGCCCCCACCCCGTCGCTTTCTAGGGTCGTCGACTGGCCGCCCGGCGCGGTCACCGTGATCGTGTAGCGAAAGCAGCTCTCGCAGCCACTCGTCGTATCGGTCGGCCAGGCGAGGAAGAACGTGTTCGTCTCGAACAAGGCATCGAGACCCGACGAGTTCGCCGCGTCCAAGGTCGCCTGGGACTCGACGCCGTTCCGGTTCACCGTCATCGCGCCCGATTCCGCGATCGTCAACGACTCGTCGAAGGCGAAGAGCACTGTCGTGCGTTCGAAGACCACCTGCCAAGCCCCCGTGCCGGTGGGCGCCGGATCGGGATCTGGTTCTGGTTCTGGCTCTGGTTCCGGCGGGGCGACCAGCGGATGCGTCCATTGCGCCCCGCTGAGCGCTCGCACAAAATAGATCCCAACGGGTTCGAGCTGCGCCAGGCTGATGAACGGGTCCGGCAGTTCGCGAGACCAGACGGTCCAGGTTTGCGTCTGCGCCTCGAAGGCCCAAACCGATTCGACAGCCGGCGCCGCCTCGTTCAGCGCTTGCTCCGTCGGCAACGCGATGCCCACGTACAGCAGAAGGTTCCAGCCGGGGTACAGCGTCGTTGGAGCGGCGGCCTGCGCCTGGAGCTGGCCGCCTGTAGCGGATGCCAGCGCGAGCACCAAAACGAGGAAAAGGAGGGGTAGGCGGTATTGGGGCACGACACCTGCGAGCCCGTCCACCTATTTTCCAGCCTAGTTGACGCTTCGTTGAGCGGCTACCAACCGGCATCGGTCGATGCTAGTCCGAGCGATGCCCCACGCTGAACGCGCCCAAGGCCGACAGGTCGGGGAAGTCGCAGCAGGCCATCGCCTCATGCAGCGCTCCCGTCTCGGGCTGCAGCGTGACGTGCTGCAGTCCGAACTCATCCTGCAGGCGGTGGGCCGCGGACATGAGAACGGACTCGACGTTGGTAATCTCGTCGATTTCGAGATGGCGGGAGAGCGCCGGGAAGCCGGAGGTCACAGTCCAGAGATGGAGATCGTGAACGCCCAACACCCCCGGCAGCGCGCGCAGACGGAGCGCGATCGCTTCGACTCCGAGGTCCGGCGGCGCGGTCTCCATCAGCACGTCGATCGCCTCGCATAGGAGACGCAGTGCGTTCCAGGCGATCAGCCCGGCGATCGCGAAGCTGGCCACCGCGTCGATCGTGGACCACCCCGTCGCCACAATCACGATCCCCGCGATCACCGCGCCCACCGACCCCAGCGCATCACCGAGCACGTGGTAGTACGCGCCGCGAACGTTGAGGCTGCGACCTTGCGGCGCGTGCAGCAGCCAGGCTGCGATGCCGTTCACGGCCAGCCCAGTTAGCCCCAGCGCCAGCAGACCCACTCCGGCTACGTCCGGGTCGTCGTCCAGGCGCAGAACCGCACGCCAGACGATCACGGCTGCGATCACCAGCAGCGCGCCGCCGTTCAACATCGCCGCCATGATCTCAGCGCGCGCCCAGCCGAATGTGCGTTGTTGGCCGCCGGGCCGTCCGGCAAGCCAGATCGCGCCCAGCGCCAGGCCCACGGCCAGGGCGTCGCCTAGGATGTGCCCGGCATCTGCCAGCAGGGCGAGGCTGTTGAACAGCAGCCCTCCGGCGATTTCGACGCCCAGCATGGCGAGTGCCAGCGCGAACGCCCAGCGCAAGCGTCGCCGCGCGTCCTGGCGTTGCGTCTCCAGCGACGGACTGTCGCGAGATCCAAGCGGGATCCTGTTGGTAGTTTCGTCGCTCGTGATGGCACCACCTCGTGCCGCCGGCATGTCCTTGGTTGGGCGCCCGTTAGGCGTCCGCGACTACCGACCAGAGGTCCACGAACCAGCGCCCGCCGACGCTGATCATGTCGAAGCGCATCGTCTGCCCCGAGCCGATCAGGGCGACCGTCACGCGGCCCCGTTCGCCGTCGAGGGTGGCGGTCGCTGTTCCCGGCTCGCCCCCGGCCACGGTTTGCGTGATATTGAGTAGGTCGAATTCGACATCGGCGGCGGACTCCCAGCCGCGGAAGGCGATCGCCTCCGGACCCGCTAAGGCGAACATGTTGAGCGTGTCGCCGTCCTGCAGCGCCGCGAGGTAGGCGAGCGCGGTGTTCGCGATCTCCTCAAGGATCGCCGGATCGTCCGCAGGCGGGTCCTCCGGCACCGTGCTTACCGAGAACTCGTACGGCCCGATCTTGTTTCCGAAGGCGAACACCTCGACGCGGTAGGTCCCATCGTCGGGCAGCGTCAACAGGATCTCCGGGTCAAGCCCGTGGCCCGAATCGTCGGCCGTCGTGATGAAACTGCCGTTCGGCGCGAAGACCTGCGCCACCAGGTCCACGCTGATGGCGCCATCCACGTAGATTCGCAAGCGCTGACCGGCCGCGCCCTGGAACTCGTAGATGTCGATATCGGCGGGTTCCCAAATACTGCCAATGACCGTGGAGTCGATCGTCAGGATCTGTGAATCGCTGTCGGCGTTCTCCGCCAGCTGTTCGATCGTGATCTCGAAGTCGCCGATACTGGTGCCGAATGCCACCACCCGCACCACTTGCAGGCCGGCGCTCGGCAAGCGTGCGATCAGGACCGCGTCCCGGTTCGCGCCGGGGCTGACATCATCCTCCGTCTTGATCTCGTTGCGGTTGGGCTCCAGCAAGGTCACGATCGGGTCCATCCCCGCCTTGCCATCCACAGAGACGCGGATCAGGGCACCCTCGTCGGCCTCGAAACGGAACT
>CAUYZA010000125.1:0-8503 GCA_963577225.1 Dehalococcoidia bacterium
GCGGAGAGCGGTTGGCGCTGTACCAGCAGCCGCGCGAGAAGTTGATCATGACGCAGCGCGGCGGCTTCACGCCGGAAGACTTGGTCCGAATCATGCCGGCCACCTTCAAGGGAC
Organism: Dehalococcoidia bacterium; assembly: GCA_963577225.1. Lineage (GTDB taxonomy): Bacteria > Chloroflexota > Dehalococcoidia > Bin125 > Bin125 > JAPUIR01. Next base: position 115 of record CAUYZA010000125.1, read on the forward strand.
AGCTGGAGCCGTTCGGGACAGGCCGCACCGAGTACGTGCCGATCGACTTCGAGGGCGTCGCCGAGGCGGCGAAGAAGAGCTAGCTCGCCTCTCGTACTCACACGACCGATCTTGCGACCGGAGGGTCACCGACATGCCGTCGCTGCTGAATGACGAACAACTGGCCGCGCTACGCGCCTGGCCCTCGCCGGCCATCGCGAATGCGATCGAGACGTTCAACGTCCGCTCCCGAATGTCGGGCTTCATGACGCCGGACATCCTTTGCCGCTTCCCCGACCTGCCACCGATCGTGGGGTACGCCACGACCGCAAAGATCCGTGCCTCGATCCCGCCCGCGGACGATCCGGAGTCGGTCTCGGCGCTGGACTGGCATGCGTTCATCGAATCGATCCCGGCGCCGCGCATCATTGTGATCCAGGATCTCGATCAGCCCCCGATCGGATCGTTGTGGGGCGAAGTCAACGGCAACATCCACAAAGCGCTGGGCGCGGTCGGATTGATCACGGACGGGGGGGTGCGTGACCTGGACGAGGTGGAAGAGCTGGGCTTCCAGTTCCTGGCCAAGGAACTGCTGGTCTCGCACGCCTACGTGCACCTGGTGGAGTTCGGTGGCCCGGTGACGGTGGGCGGCATCACCGTGCATCCCGGCGACCTGCTGCACGCCGACAAGCACGGCGCTCTCCAAATCCCGCACGACATCGCGCCGCAAGTCGCCGACGCCGCACAAGCGGTCGAAGACCGCGAACGGGTGATTATTAATTTCACGCAGTCGGACGAGTTCTCGCGGTCCGGACTGGCAGAGCTGATGGGCGGCCGTCCTTCGCGCGAAGAGGAGACGCCCTAACGCCCCCGAGTCGCGAACCCTCTCCACCCGCCGCCAATGGCGACGATTCTCCTATCCACGACTCCTCTCGCGCAGATTCCGGCGTTTGGGTCCCGTTCCGTTACCGCGACTTTCGGTTGCTCTGGTTCGCGCTGGTCTCGCGAGCGGCGGCGCAGTGGATGGACCAAGTCGCGCGGCCGGTACTCATCTTCGAGCTGACCGGGTCCGGCTTCCTTGTGGGATCGGTGATCGCGGCGAGGATGGCGCCCAACCTGATCCTAGGCATGTTCGCGGGCTCCCTGATCGACCGCTACCCGCGGCGCAGGGTGCTGGTTCTCTCACAGTTCGTCAACGCTCTGACCGCGCTCGCGCTGGTGCCGCTGCTGCTGAGCGATGTGATCGAGGCCTGGCATGTGATCGCGCTGGTCGCGCTCCAGGGGGTCAACATCGCCTTCTTCCAGCCCGCGCGCCAGGCCGTGCTGCCGTCGCTGGTGCCGCCGGCGGCGCTGCGTAGCGCCGTCGCGATGAGCCAGACCGCCCAGCACAGCATGCGGATCGTGGGCGGCGTGTTCGGCGGGGTCTTGCTGGCGGTGACGTCGTTCGAAGTCATCTACGGCATCATGGCAATCTGCTATGGCGTCTCGATCTTGCTGCTGCTCGGCATGCGGGCGGACACGCGACCGGTGCAGAAGGCGCAGGCGGCCACGGCGTCGATCTGGCAAAGCACGAAGGAGGGGGCGCGCTGGGCAATCGACGCGAAACAGCCGCTCGTCGTCGTGCTCGTGGGCGCGGCGATGTTCATGATCGTGCTGCCCTACCAGTCAGTCTTCCTGCCGATTCTGGTGCTGGACGAGCTCGACCGCGATCGTGCGTTCGTCGGCTATCTCGCGGCCGCGACCGGCGTGGGCGCCGTGGTTGGGTCATTCGCGATCGCGTCACTGCGCAGCTTGCCCAGCCATGGGCTGGTGATGCTGGGGCTGCTGGCTCTGAGCGGCGCGCTGCTGATCGGGCTCGCGGCGTCGCCCGAATTGGGGTTAATCACCGCCGTGCTCATCGCGATCGGCGGCTCCAACGTCTCCTTCATGTCGCTCAATAACCTGACGATGCTCAGCCTGGCTCCCAACGAGATGGCCGGGCGGGCGATGAGCCTAATGAACTTTGGCCGTGGCATGATCCCCATCGGGGCGCTGGTGGCGGGGGTGTTGGCGGACACGATCGGGGCGCGCAACGGGTTGCTTGTGATGGGGCTCGTGGCGGTAGCGGTCTCGCTGACGCTGTTCCTGTTCGTGCCGGCTGTGCGAGCCCTGGGCGCTGCCGAGGAGCGCACAACGCGACAGGGCCGCCGGGGGATCGGTCCGGAGGCGTAAGGCGGCTGAGGCAGGTGAGCCCGAACATCGTGCCGGAGGCGACTAGTTATCGGGGTCGAGCCGCGCGGCGATCCAGCTCCGTGCCGCACGCAGTAATTCACCGGACGTCGTGGCGCCGAATCCCAGCACCATGCCGACGCCGAAGGCGGAGGTAAGCACGGCGGGGCGGCGCCAGCGCTGCGCGAGTTTCTGGGCGGCGCTGGTCTGGCCATAACGGGATGGATGCGGCGGGTCGACAGCGGCGACGACCGGGACCGGAACCAGGTCGGGTGAGCGCGCCTGGTACGGCGGGCTCGCGAGCGACGCTTGTGCCGCAGAAGCGGCGGGCACGGGCGACACACTTGGAGGCGGATCCGGTCGCCCGCCCGCTGGTGGGGGGAGCACGAGTGGGGGGTCGGCAGTGGGACGGCTCGCCGGTCCTGCCGGCGGGGCACCGCCGACACGCTCCGTTTCGCCGGTCAGCCTGTCGGCTTCTTTCTGGCTGATCTTGCCTTCTGCGACAAGTTTCGCGGCTTGCGCGGGCGAGTATTTGACGTGGGCGAGTTGGTGGAGTCGCAAGGTGCGCAGCCGTCGGCTGCCGAGGAAGAACAGCACCATCATGACGACGAGCAGTCCGGAGGAGATGGCAACGGCGGTTCGCGCGCCGAAATGCTCGGCGGCCTGCGTTACCGGCAGCACGCCGAGCGGCATCAGCCCGAACGACATCATCATGACCGACATGACGCGGCCGCGGAGTTCCGCGGGGATGCTGGACTGAATCACGGTGTTGTTGGTGGTCTGGAAGATCATGCCGCCGATGTTGCCCAACCCCAGGAAGACCAGAGCGGGGATGAAGCCGGGCGACTGCGTGAAGGCGACGTACATACCGCCCATCCAGATGCCGCCAATGAACATCAGCAGGCCCTTGCGCGGGACGCGATCCATGTTGGCCGCGGCAAGCGCGCCGATCAGCCCGCCGATGCCGGTGCTGACCGAGAGCACGCCAAGCCCACCCGGACCGACGTCGAAGACGTCCTTAGCGAAAACCGGCAGCATCTGTTGCAGCGGGAAGCCGAAGAGCGGGAAGGCGAGGCCGAGCAACATCAGGCTGCGGATCAGGGGCGTGTGCCAGATGAACTTGAAGCCCTCGCCCAGATCCTCACGCAAGGCGCGTCGCAGCGGTTTCGAGTCGCGCACCGCCTTCATGCCGTGTTCGGGCAGGTGGAACTCGGAGGCGACGGCGAGCAGGAACATACCGAACGTGAGCATGTAAACCAGGCCGACGCCGAACGGCACGATCAGCGCCCCGGCAATCGCGGGGGCGAGGATGCGAGTGGCGTTCATGCCCGCCTGCTGCAGCGAGATCGCGTTCATCAGCTTGTGCTGGGGCACCAACTGCGGCACGAGGGCCTGCCGAGCGGGCATGTTGAACGAGAAGATGATGCCGGTGACGAGCGAGATCGCAAGCAGGTGCCAGAAGGTGATCATGTCGAGGAGGATCAGGAGACCGATCAGCAGGCTCATCGCAGCGGCGGCGGTCTGGGTCACGATCAAGAGCAAGCGCTTGTTGACGCGGTCGGCCACGACCCCGCCGAATGGGGCGGCGATCAACATGGGCACGGCCATCGTGGCGGCCATGTAGCCGAGGGCGGAGGCGGCGTCGGTCAGTTCGAAGGCGAGGAAGCCGCGCAGCAGCATCTGCATCTGCATGGCCATGAAAAAGGCGATGTTGCCGGCGAAGTACCAGGCGAAGTCGCGCTCGTGGAGAGCGGAGAAGGTGGCGCCGAAACCGCTCTTCTCGGGCTCTCTCCGCGGAGGCGGTGGCGGGAGGTCGACAGGCGACGCAGGATTCGACGCGGTGGACGTCGCATCGCGCGTTGGTGAATCGGGCTCTGGCATCCAGGCTCTAACTCGCTCGATGCGCCGCGGCGCAAGCGCGCAACGCACGCCTGATTATCCAGCCTAGAACAATATTTCGGCAGAGACGAAGTTGCAGTCGCGGCGTTGGTAGGCGAGCACGTCGCGCGGAGCATCCTGGTGGACGGCTTAGGATACGCTGCTGCGTAATCACGAGCACTGACGACTGGGGGAGCCATGGCCGAGGCAAGCGAACCGCCGGCGCTGCCGGCCGATGTCGTCGCGCTGCTCGAGTCGTCACAGGCGAGCGCCTGGAGCGAACTGCGCGTGGGCCTGGCGGAAGCTCAATCGACCTGGCAGGAAGCACTCGCTGGGTTGCCGTCCGAACTGGCCGTCGAACTGCGCGACGGGGAGTGGTCGGCCTTGGACCTCAGCAGTCACGCGGTCAATTGGCTCCGTCTCGCATCAGGCGCGCTGGCGAGCGTCTGTGTGTCGCAGGAGGCCGGCCTGAGCGACGAGAATTTCCTGCCGGGCGATCCCGATCTGGTGCGTGTCGCGCGGGAGCAAGAGCGCTGGGCGGAGGAGATGCGAATGGCGACGAACACGGTGGCCAAGCTGCCGGAACGCGGTCCTGTGATCGCGTCCGGGATTGGGCCGTTGACGACGCGCCAGGTGGTGGGGATCACGATCGCCCACCTCAGCGAGCACGCGGCGCAACTTCAGTCGATGCGGAAGATGGAGGATTGAGCATGACGGGAGACCCGATCGAACGGCTAAAGGCGAACGTCGTCGACGACGCCGCTTCAGCCAGTTGGGAGGCCCTGTTCGAGCGGGCACAGACGATGCGCAGCGCCTGGGAGGATGCCAGCGCGGGACTGACGCCAGCCGACGCGCCGGCGGGACCGCAAGACGGCGATTGGTCGCCGTGGCACCTGCTCAATCACGTCGGAGCCTGGCTGGAGAACGCCACCAACGCGCTGGGCAGGGCGACGGCAGCCGGTTCGACCGACCTCGGGTCAGACCAGGCCTTCTACGCCGATGATCCGTCCTTTGCCGAGGCCGCGTCGCGGGTGGCGGAGTTCGTGGGTCGCTTTGTCGCGCAGGTCGAAACGTGCGACGCCGGCATCGATGACGATGTGCGGGTCGTGCACCGAATCTTGGGACCCTTGAACGCGCGGGAGTACACCGTCTTCACGATGTGGCACGTGGGAACACACACGGAGCAGATGCGAGAGATGCGCGGTCTGGCGGTGCGCTAGGGCGCCGGCCGGCTGAGATCGCCTAGCGCATGCGCGGAACAAGAACGAGGCGGGGCCGGAGCCCCGCCTCTTCGATCTGCTGTGATTCGCGTCACTTCGACACCGGAACTAGACCCGGTGGCACTTCACATAGTGGTCCGGCTGCACTTCGCGCCACTCGGGATCCTCTTCGCGACAGACGTCGATCGCGATCGGGCAGCGTGTGTGGAAGTTGCAACCCGAGGGCGGATTGAGCGGGCTGGGCACGTCACCGGTGAGGATGATGCGCTCGCGCTGGCGCTCAATCGTGGGGTCGGGAATCGGGACCGCCGAGATCAGCGCCTGGGTGTAGGGGTGCAGAGGATTTTCGTAGAGCGAGTCGCTGTCGGAGAGCTCGACAATCTTGCCCAGGTACATGACCGCGATGCGATGACTGATGTGGCGCACGACCGAGAGGTCATGGGCGATGAAGAGGTACGTCAGCCCGTAGTCCGCCTGCAGGTCTTCCATCAGGTTGATGATCTGGGCCTGAATGGAGACATCAAGTGCCGAGACCGGCTCGTCGGCGACGATGAAGGCTGGCTCAACGGCGAGAGCACGGGCGATACCGATGCGCTGACGCTGGCCGCCGGAGAACTCGTGCGGGTAGCGGCTGGCGAAGAACGGGTTCAGCCCCACGGTGTCCAGGATCTCGCGCACGCGCTCTTTGCGGCGTCCTTTGTGCAGGCCGTGAATCTGCATCGGCTCGCCCACAATGGCGCCCACGCTCATGCGCGGATTCAAGGAGGCGTAGGGGTCTTGGAAAATCATCTGCATCTGGCGGCGGTAGCGGCGCAGTGCGCGGCCTTTGAGGCTGACCAGATCGACACGCCCGGCGTCGGTGTCGTCGCCCGCCGAAACGGTGCCCGCATCCTCGGCCGTACCGATGGCACGGGCGTGCTGCGGCCTGTGCATCCAAACCTCTCCTGCGGTCGGCTTGTAGAGTTGGAGGATCGCACGTCCGGTCGTGGACTTGCCACAGCCCGACTCGCCGACGAGACCAAGCGTCTCACCCTCATTGATGTGGAACGAGAGACCGTCGACCGCCTTGACGTCCGCGACCTTGCGCTGCACGAAGAGCCCGGACGTGACCGGGAAGAACATCTTGAGGCCCTTGACCTCAACCAGGCGGTTCGTGTACGGCTCATTGCGGCCGACGTTGTCGGGAGAGCTGGTCGCCGTCGCCGCGGCGGCACCGCGGGCCGCGGTCGCCGCCGCCTCGCGCAGCTGCTCAGGGGTGACGGTGCCAGCGGCGGTTTCGACGCCGGCATCATCGGGCCGAGTGTCTTCGTTGTTGGTCACCATGCTTAGGCCTCCGCTCCCGCCGTCGTCTTCTGTCTCGCCTCGTCCAACACTTCATCGAAGTGCCAGCAAGCGGCAAGGTGGTCCGGCGCGACCTCGACAAGTTCGGGCCGCTCCTCGCGGCACTGATCAGTGGCGAACCGGCAGCGGGGCGCGAACGCGCATCCGACCGGCAGGTTCGTCAGGTCCGGCGGTGATCCCTCGATTGGAATCAAGCGCCCTTCACGTGCATCGAGCCGCGGCACGGACTCCAACAAGCCCAGTGTGTAGGCGTGACGCGGCTCGTGATAGATGTCCGTCGCGGGGCCCATCTCCACGATGCGGCCGCCGTACATGACGTTGACGCGGTCCGCATAGCGGGCCACGACGCCGAGGTTGTGCGTAATCACAATCACCGCCGTGCCCAACTCGCGGCTGAGGCGGGCCATGACTTCCAGGACCTGCGCCTGGATCGTGACGTCCAGCGCCGTCGTGGGCTCGTCGGCGAGCAACAGCTTGGGGTCGCAGGACAGCGCCATCGCGATCATCACGCGTTGACGCATGCCGCCGGAGAATTGGTGGGGATAGTCGAAGAGGCGTTCCTCAGCGGCGGGAATGCCGACCATGTGGAGCAACTCCACGGCGCGCGCGTTGGCCTCGGACATGGAGTGGTTGAGGTGGAGCTGGAGCGCCTCCGTCAGCTGACGGCCGATCGTCAGGACCGGGTTGAGCGAGGTCATGGGCTCCTGGAAGACCATGGCGATGTCGTTGCCGCGAATCTCGCGGATGCGCTTCTCCTCGACTTCGAGGATGTTTTCGCCGTCGAACCAGACTTCACCCGCAGTGATTTTGCCCGGCGGGCTGGGGATCAGACGCATGAGTGAAAGCGCGGAGACGGACTTGCCGGAGCCGCTCTCACCCACCAAGCCCAATGTTTCGCCAGCCTGCATCTCGTAGGAGACGCCATCAACGGCGTGGACAACACCTTCGGAGGTGAAGAAATTGGTCTCAAGGTCTACGACCTTCAGCAGCGGTTCCGCCATCAGGTGCTCCTGCGTTCTCTAAATCCGTTGCTGCGAGCCGCGCTGGTGGGGAAGAGGAGACTCGAACTCCTACGCCTTGCGGCACATGATCCTAAATCATGCTCGTCTGCCAATTCCGACACTTCCCCTTTGGCGACACGAGCGGGTGAGCGGGGCGAACACGCCCAAGACGGCAGTGAGCTGGTGAGCCGCCAGGGACTCGAACCCCGAACCGGCTGATTAAGAGTCAGCTGCTCTGCCAATTGAGCTAGCGGCCCCACCTCTCCTGATTTCGTGGTGTCCGGGGGTCCGCGTCAGACTCCTGGGCAACACGCGATCTGCAAATTGCTCAGCAGAGCGTACACGCCTGCGATGCCGAACACTACCGATCGGGCCTGCAGCGGTCAACGTGAAGAGCCTGCGCCGCCACGTTCTGGTCACAAAGGCTCACGGCGCCACCGATGGGCGCGAAGGCGGCATGCGTGGGCTGTCCTGCGCGATTCGCCCGAGCCACCGAATCGCATAGGATGGCACCAGCAACCGGGGGCGGTTAGCTCAGTCGGCTAGAGCGCTACGTTGACATCGTAGAGGTCACTGGTTCGAATCCAGTATCGCCCACCACGACAACGCGTTGACGAGGACATGCGCGCGCCACTCGGTCGATTGCAAGAGAGCGGGCGGTCGCTGCAAGCCCGTATCGACCCGGAACGCGTACCCCCTCCGAGCGGCGGTCCGAACCCTCCCTGAGGCAGTAGGCCGTCCGGTCTGGCCCCCGTTAGCGGG
>CAUYZA010000126.1:0-8492 GCA_963577225.1 Dehalococcoidia bacterium
GACCGGGACGCTGGTGGTGCTGCTGGTCGTCAAGCCGTTGGCGACCTCGCTCACGCTCGGCGGCGGCGCCTCCGGTGGTGTCTTCGCACCCTCACTCTTCATCGGCGCGATGCTGGGCGGCTTGTTCGGGGCAGCCTTCGTCGAGTTGGCGCCGGACTCCGTCGCGCCCTCCGGGGCCTACGCCGTGGTCGGCATGGCGGCGGTGTTCGCGGCCGCCGCACACGCGCCGATCACCTCGCTCTTCATCATCTTCGAGTTGACGCGCGACTACTCCCTGATCCTGCCGCTGATGACCGCCGTCGCCGTCGCGACGGCCTTCGCGCAGATCATCACGCGCGACACCATCTACTCGATCAAGCTGTTGCGCATCGGCGTCGACGTACGGGAGGAGCCGCGTCGCGCGCTGGTCGCCGAGCTAACCGTGGCCGAGACGATGACGACGAACGTGCCACTCGTAACGGAGGATACGGCGCTGGAGGAGCTGGCGCTGGCGATCAGCCGATCGCGCGGCACCGTGCTCGCCGTGACCAACGACGAGGGGCGCTTCCAGGGCCTGATCAGCGCCACCGACGAGAAGATCACCGCTCGCGATCTGGCCGTCGTCAGCCCGCAGCGTGTCTATCCCGACAACCAACTCGGCCAGGTCGTCGACATGATGACCGATAACGACGTCCGCCAGCTGCCCGTCGTGGCGCGCTGGGACGAGCGGCGCCTGATCGGCATGATCTCGCAGCGCGACGTCCTGAAGCAGGTTGCGCGCCGCGCACCGCGGCGACAGGGCCGCCGTCCGCCACCCGTGCGGCGCCTGATCGGGGCGACTCAGATCGAGATGACGGTCGACCACGATTCGGTCCTAGTGGGCCGCGAGTTGGCCGAGATCCCCTTGCCCGGCGGCGCCGTCGTCACGATCATCCATCGCGCCGGCGCGGTCATGATCCCGCGGGGTCCCGTCGTGTTGGAGTCGGGCGACCAGCTCACGATCCTGGCTGAGCCCACGGCCGAAGCCGCCGTCCGGCGGCTCCTCTCGGAAGTCGTCCAAACGTCGGAGATCCCGGGCAGTGACTGGCCCGGCGGCTCGCCTCGCCGCCCCGGGGCGGCCTCCGCGCCTTAAGCTGGGCAGATGAACGACGAACGGACCTTCCGACTCTCCGAGGCGCAAGAGATGCTGCCGCTGCTGGAAGCCCTACTGGCGGCCGCCCAAGCGCTGCGCCTCGAAGCGACGAACATCCAGGCGTTGATCCAGGCGGTGCGCCGCGCCGCCAGCGGCGACGGCTCCTCCCTGCAGACCGACACTCGCGAGCTGGAGTCCAAGCTGCGCGGCGTGGTCGAAACGATGCACGAGCGCGTGGCTGCCATCAATGTGATGGGCGTCCAGATCAAGGACCTCGACCGGGGACTCGTCGATTGGGTCGGCCTGCGCGACGGGCGCAAGGTCTACATCTGCTGGGAGCGGGGCGAACCCGAGATCGCGTTCTGGCACGAACTCAACGCCGGCTTCGACGGGCGTCAGCAAATCCAGCCTGAGGAGTGGGACTGAGTGGTCAGCGCCCCCGAGTTCGGCCTCTACCCAGAGATGCGCGCGCACTTCGATGCCGTCTATGACCAGCTCATCGGCTCCGACGGACCGCGTGGCGCGAGCCCGCTGATCGACGTCGGCAGCGGCAACGGTTCAGCGCTGGCCGCTGTCGTCGCGGGCACGAACATGACCGGCGTCGCGCTCGACCTGCGCGAAGCGGCCGAGTGGATGGGACCGCACGGCTTCGACATCGTGCTGGCCGACGCGGCGCAGCTCCCGTTCCCCAACGGCGCCGCCCCCATGCTGCTGAGCATGGAGACGATCGAATGGTTCGACGCCCCACCCGCCGCCCTGCGTGAGATGGCGCGCGTCGCCAGCAAGCGCGTACTGCTCGTGCACAGCGACTGGCAGTCGCTTTGGTTCGACAGCGACGACCCCGATACGAGCCGCGAGTTCACCCGTCTCTTCGCAGGCTCCGTGTCCGGTGGCAAGCCGATCCGAGATCTACTGGATGACTTCGTCTCTGCCGCCGGTTTGCGACTCGCCACGCACGAGATCCATGTCATTCGCGGCGAGACGATCGGGCCCGACACCTACGCGCGACACCTGCTCGGCCTGCTACGCGACTGGCTCTGCAATCAGCTCGGAGCGGTGCGGGCGCGTCGCTTCGATCAGTGGCGCAAGGACCTGGAGGCGCGCGCGGTCGAGGGTAGGTTCGGGTTCTCGCTGGACCGGCACGTGGTGGTCGCCGAGCACTAGCGGAGCTCGGATCGGCGAGCGCTAGTGGTCGTGCTCGCCGTGCCAGACGTGCGGCTCGACCGTGTACCCATGCTCGCCGCGGTGGAAGACCATCAGGTGGCGGCCGAACGTCTCGACCAGAACATCTTCGGTCAACACCTCCGACGGCGGCCCCTCTACGACGAGCCGCCCGTTGAGGCAGATCGTCAACGGATAGTGTTCAAAGACCGATGTGATGTCGTGCGTGGCCACGATCAAAGTCTTGCCGTCCGATGCCAGCTGGAGCAGAAGGCCCAGCAGGTCCTCTTCCGCCGAGGCGTCCAGCCCGGCCGCGGGTTCATCGAGCAGCAGCAGATCGGGGTCTTTCACGATCGTGCGCGCCAGCAACACGCGGCGCTGCTGGCCGCCCGAGAGCTCGCCGATCTGCGTGCCGCCCAAGTCCGCGATCCCGAGCCGATCCATGGCTGCTTCCACGGCTTCGTCCTGTGCGGGCGTGAACGGTCGCAGCAGGCGCCGGACACGTTCCAAGCCCCAACGCGGGCGATAGTGGCCCATCTCAACGACCTGCCGCACGGTGACTGGAAAACGCCAGTCGACGGACTCCGCCTGGGGCATGTAGCCAATCCGCTCGCGCGCGACCTGGGGATCGCGCCCCCAGATCTCGATTGCGCCGGACCACGGCTGCAGCAGCCCTATCAGCGTCTTGATCAGCGTGCTCTTGCCGGAGCCATTGGGGCCGATCAGCGCGACGAGGTTACCCGCCGCGACATCGAACGAGACCGCTTCGAAGGCCATCGCGCTTGCGTAGCCCGCGCTGAGGTCGCGCACGCACAAAATCGGCTCTCCCGCGCGCACGCGGGGGGCCGGGTGCTGTTCATGCCGCGGAGAGGAAGTTGGAGAATCGCTGGTCACGGGGGGCCACCTGGTCGAGGCTGGGACACCCATCTGATTGGGTGGGTAGGCGTAGCCTGAATGGGAATGAGTCTCAAGTCAACGCCTGTGGCCAACGGCGTCGATCCACGCCCGCAGGGATGCGATGCGGGTGCTGGGCAAGAGCCAGCGTTAGCGGGAGAAGGTCAGGACCTCGTGGCGCGAGGGCACGCTGACCGCGGCGTGATCCTCGTGCGTGATCGTGATCGACTTGACGTCCTTCAGCCGAATAGCAGTTGAAACGATGACGAGGCTCGTACCGCTCTGCCCGACGGAAAGATCCGTCAGCTTGACCGTCGAGCCGTCCTGCATCTCGGCCCGGTCACATAGACGCCGCCGTCGCCCGTGGGCTCCAAGCCCAGCGCGGCCAAGACAACGGTGTCCTCGTCCGCATCCCAGAGCATGCGCGCCGCGGCGCCTCGGTTCGTTTCGTTGGCGACGAACTGGAGCGAGCTGCTGTTCTCTCCGGCCAGGGAGAACAGCGCCGTTGCCATATTGCCGTCCAGGCGCTCCGCCGACGAGTCGACCATCGCCGAGAGCGCGACGTTCTCGCCCTGCAGGTTGTCGACCTCGGATTGCAACACGATCGCCCAGGCCAGCAGCCCGCCGATCGCCACGAGGCCGATCGCTGCGGCGACCGCTTGGAAACGTCGTGCCGACCAGATCGGAATCGGCCGTCGTTCGCGCCGGGTTATGGCCGGGGCTGCGTCATCGTCCACCCCACCCACATCGCCTGCCGCAACAGCGGCCAGCACGCGAGTCTTGAGGTCTCCAGCGGGAGTGGCCAGACGCGAGGCCAGCGGCAGCGACTGGGCGATCCGAACCAGCACACCGACGTTCTCCTCGCAGTCCTCGCAGCCCTCATCCAGATGTTCATCAACCACCGCAGCCTCAGCGGGCTGCAGGGCGCCTAAAACGTAGCCCTCAAGCAGTTCGGAGGCGGTGTCATGCAGACTTTCGAGAGGGGGAGTGGGGTTGGTCATTCGCCGCAGGGCCCAGCCTTCCTACTCATCACTACGCTCCAAAGGCTGAGACGGTTCGATCAAGCCGACCTTTCCCTCCAGAGCGACGCGTAGTTTGCGCATCCCCAGTCGCACACGTGTCTTGATTGTGCCCAACGGCGTATCCAGCGTTTCCGCGATTTCCGCCTGTGTCAGGCCCTTGAAATAGGGTCAATTCGATGGCGATCCGCTGGTCGTACGGCAATTCGTCCAGCGCGGCACACACGGCCTCCCGCTGATCGACCATTTTCGCCGATTCCAGCTCGCGCTCGGCGGACCGGCTCGGTGCTTCGACCGTGATCGAGGAGGTTACATCGCCACCCGAGATTAGGGTTTCGCTGAGCGGACGGCGGCTTCGCGAGCGAATCTCGTCGATCGCGCGGTTGCGTGTCACGGAGAGCAGCCAACCAATGAAGCGGCCGCGTTCCTCCACGTAGCGTTCGGGGCGTTGCCACAGCCGCACGTAGACATCCTGCACCACATCCTCGGCCGCTCCGGCGTCGTTCAGGACGCGGTAGGCGGTCGAAAAGACCAGGCGGGAGTAGCGATCGAAGAGCGTGTTGAACGCCACTGTCTCCTGTTCGCCGATGGCGCGCAGGAGATCCGCGTCGGACGCCTCATTCCAGTCCATCCGCGCAGAATACTCGACTGCCCCCAACGCGCTGTCGCGCGAACGAACAGAGTGGGCGGTGTCGCCAGCGGCGCGGCAATGCACAGCGCGGCAGCACTCTGTAGTCTGGCCTCCACCACCTCTCCGCCCGTGGTAGCGCCAAGAGGAGTACGCCATGGACGCCGACGCGAGGAAGACCGTGCTGCGCATGATCCCTTATGGACTCTACGTCCTGACCTCCCAGGGTGACCCCGTCGGCGCCGGCACCATCAACTGGGTCTCCCAGATGTCGTTCGACCCGCCCCTCGTCACCATGGGCGTGAAGAAGGACACCCGCAACTTCGCCAACATCAAGGCGGGTGGCGCCATGGCGCTGTCATTCCTCGGCTCCGGCCAAGGCGACCTCGCCTTCGCCTTCTTCGGTGACGCCGACGTCGACGGCGACTCCTTCGTCTCCAAGGAGAACCGCTATGGCTACGACGCGTCGCCCTCCGGCGCGCCGATCCTGACCGACGCGCCCGGCTGGGCCGACCTCAAGCTGGTCGACTCGGTCGAGACCGGCGACCACGCCGTGATCGTGGCGGGGGTGACCGAAGTCGGACTGCGCCAAGACGAGCCGGAAGTGCTCACGCTCAAGGAGCTGGGCCTCAACTACGGGGGCTGACCGACGCATGCCGACTGCCACCGACGGCCTTGGACGCACGCTTGAGCTGAAGCGAGCCGCGCGGCGGGTCGTTTCGCTGGTGCCCAGTCTGACTGAGGCGGTCGCCGTCTTCGGCAAGCCCGCGGCGCTCGTCGGCTGCACCAAGTTCTGCGACGAGCCGCCGGACGTCGTCGACGGACTGCGCAAACTGGGCGGTACCAAGGACCCCGACGTCGACGCGATCGTGGCGCTGGAGCCGGATCTCGTGCTGGCCAACAAAGAAGAGAACCGCCAGGAAGACGTCGAGGCGCTGATCGCCGCCGGGCTCAACGTTTACGTCGGAGACGCCCGCTCCGTTTCGTCAGCGATCGACGAACTCGAACAGGTCACGACGCTGATCAGCGCGGTCCCGTTCAGAGCGCTGCGCGAAATGCGCGCCGAGCTCGATCGACAGACCCAACTCAGTGCCGATCGGCCGCGCGTGCGCGTCTTCTGCCCAATCTGGCGCAGCCCCTATCTCGCCGTCGGCGGCAACACCTACGCCGGCGACGTGCTGCGCCTGGTGGGCGCGGAGAACGTATTCGAGGCGCATCCCTCCGGCAGCCGCTATCCCCAAGTCTCCCTGGCCGACATCGAGGCGGCAGCGCCCGACGTGATCCTCCTACCCAGCGAGCCGTTCCACTTTCGCGAGCGACATCGCGATGAGTTTCTGGCCCTGCGCTCGCTTCCGGCCAGCCAGCAGGACGCAGTCTCACTCTTCGACGGCCGCGCACTCACTTGGTACGGCCCTCGCATCACGGAATCCCTAGCGACGCTTGAAGCGCTCGTTGACCAGGGCCGCCCGGACTGGGAAGCGCCCGCCCGGGAAGCGAAAGAGGAGGCGCGGGACGAAACACCGGGTGGCGCCCCGCGCAGCAAGCGCAGCGGCGGGTACGCACCCGGCCGGAAGGCCAAGCCGCGCTCCACCCCCAAGCCACGACGCAACCCTTCACCCGGCGCGGGCAACGACCTGCCCCCAGGCCTGCGACTGGACCTGTCGCAGCAAGACGTCATCGATGAGGACGGCACATGATCGGGCGCGGCTGGCTGACAGCCGGCGTCGTTGGCTACGGCGCAATCTCCGCGCTGGGCGCCATACTGATCCAGCGCCATGAAGTCGTGGACCTCGGTGAGGCCGTGCCGCCGGGAGCCTACCTCGAGATCAACGGCCAACAGGTGCACTTCATCGAGGCCGGGTCCGGCCCGCCGGCGCTGTTGATCCACGGTTTCGGCGCCAGCACGTTCTCGTTCCGCGAGACCATCCCGGCACTTTCGCCGCGCTACGCCGTCGCCGCACTCGACCTTCCCGGCTTCGGCTATTCGGACCGCTCCACCAAGCGACGTCTGTCATCGACGGCGCAAGCTGAGCTCGTCGCACAGTTCATGCGCCAGCGCGGCATGGAGGACAGCCTGGTCGTCGCCCACTCCCTGGGGGGCGCCGTCGCGTTGCGACTGGCGCACACCTATCCCGAGCTCGTTTCGCGCCTCGTGCTCGTCGGCACGATGCACCCCAACCTCTCCTTCATGGGCCGTCGGCGCGCAATCCTGGCGCGACCGCTCATGCCTCTGGTCCCGTTCATCACCGGAGTCGCCCGGCTGCTCGGGCTGCGCACCATGCGTCGCGCCGTGCACGACCCGGCCTTCCTCACGCCCGCCATCCTGGCCGGCTACGACCGCCCCGCCCGCATCCGCGGCTCCCAGGCCGCCGTCCGACGCATGTTTCTCGACGCCGCCGAGGACGATGCGATCGACCTCGGCCGGATCCAGGCGCCAACACTGCTGCTCTGGGGCAAGTCCGACGGGCTGCTCCCGCTTGCGATCGGGCGTCGTCTGCTGGAGGAGATCCCGGACGCGCGGCTCGAGGTCGTCGAGGAGGCCGGTCACCTGCTGTTGGAAGAGCGCCCGGCCGCGGCCAACGCGGCGCTCTTGCACTGGCTGGAAGAGACTGAAGGGGCCGCGCGGGGCTCGTCGCGCCGCTGACCGGTCCGTTCAATCGATCAGATCGGCCGGCCGCTGTCGAAGAACAGGGCCCGCGCCACGATCTCCCCCGCCAGGATCAGCGCGGTGACGAGGTAGAGCAGGCCGGTCGCAGCCATCATCGAGCGGATCCGCGAAGAGGCGAGGGCCATCGCTCCGAAGACCAGCGGCATCGCCAGCCCCACCACGATCCGCAACCAGAACGTGACGTCCTCGGCCAGCGGCCGGTCGCGGCCCCCAATAGGCGTCTCATCGACGGGGACGGCCAACGCGATCGCAAACAGCACAACCTGGACGGCGACGGCGATCAGCAGCACGACGGTGATCTCGTTGAGCGGCTGCGGCGGCAATCGGGGCGTGACGAGATACCAGTGGCCCAGCGTCAGCCCGACGACGGCCGAGCCGATCGCCAGCGTGCCGAAAAGCAAGCTGAGGAAGACCAACACCACGCTCCAGGCCGGCAGTCGCAGCATGATCGCCACGAGCAGTAGCACCACCACTGCTAGCACCGAGAGCAGTCCACCGAGCCAGCGCGCCGAACGCTCTCGGTCGGCGTAGAGCAGCGCGTTGTGTAGGACGCTGCCCGCGGTCAGCGCCACCATCAGCCCGACGATGGCGTCGCGCGGCCCCACGTCCAGCCGGTACCCCTCCACGATCTCGCCCTCAAGCGTCAACGCCACCCACAACGCCAGCCCAAGCACGACGGGCACCATCAACGTCGTCGCCTTGACGAAGCCGCGCGTCGCGCCGCCCCGCACGTCGACGGCGGCCATCACGATCAGCCCGCCAAAACCCAGTTCGGCCAGGATCAGAAAGAGCGTGTAGGGCAGCGTCGCGGACGACTCCATGGGCGGCGGGCCCTAGAGCTTCATCATCAGGATCTCGCGTTTGAGACCGTCGTCCCCGATTTCAACCGCAGCATAGATCACGCGATACCGCTCCCGCCCGCCGCCGCGCGTGACCACGATGATGTCGCCCTTGGACCAGTGGTATTCGGTCTCGATCGTGTCGACCAGGCGCTCCTTGCGCTCTGTGAAC
>CAUYZA010000127.1:0-8456 GCA_963577225.1 Dehalococcoidia bacterium
GTGCGGCTTTGGCGTGATCTTCCCGGCTGAACTGCTGGGCGCAGGCCTGACGCTGACCGTATTAGGGGTGCTGTTCTGGCTCAAGGAAGACATTGCCACCTTTGCCAAGGGTGACCATGATGCCGCTCCTGACGAGCCAGCGGAGCCAGCCGCGACACTGCCGCCAGGCGTCCACATGCCTCCACCCAGCATCGCGCCCGCTCTCTTGGCTCTGGGCATGATCCTTGCGGGCTTTGGCGTTATCTTCCCCGCCGAGGTACTGGGAGCGGGCTGCGCGATGATCTTCGTTGGCGTGATCAAGTGGCTGGGCGAGGACATCCGCGACTTCGCCGCCGGTGGGCATCTTGGTGGGGGCGACGAACAACATGCTTAAGCGGTCGACGCGCATCGTCGAGCGGGGGGCGGGGCATCGGATGCAGGCACTGGCCATTCCCTGGCAGTCTCGCGGATTCTGGCTCAGCCTCGTTGGCTCCGTTCTGCTGGGCTTGTTCCTGCTGGCAACGCAGGGTGTGGGCGCGCAGGCGGCCTTGCCGGAGGCCGTGTCCAGTCAGGGCGACGACATCCGCACGCTCTATTTCGTCGTCTTCGGCATTGGCTTCGCCGTTTTCATCATCGTTGAGATCATGATCGTGTTCGTCGCGATCCGCTATCGGCGACGCAGCCCGGACGAGTTGCCGCCGCAGATTCATGGCAGTGTCCCGGCGGAGATCGCCTGGACCGCTATACCGCTGATGATGGTGATTGGACTCTTCGTCTACTCCTTCATCGTGCTCGAAGACGTCACATCTGGCGCTGACGAGGGCGAGGCCTCGATCCAAGTCGATGTCCGGTCCCAGCAGTGGGCTTGGGACTTCTTCTATTCGGAGCCGATTGGGACGAGCTCTGTTTCCGTGCTCACCGAACACCTGGACGATGTTGAACTCGAAGTGGCCGACGTCGACATGATTCGGCCGCTGCTCTCGCTTCCTGCGCCGCTGCGCGTGATTCGCATCGATCAGGAGCACCTCCTGGTGCAGGAGATCAACGGCAACACGCTCACGGTCCAACGACAGGCAAACGGCACGGTCTCGCAAACGCACTTCCGCGACGCGCCGATCTATTGGGTCTTCAGCGGGCGTGAGTTCCGCCGAGAGACACGACTGGCTGACGGCCAGGAGACAATCGGCGTGCCCGTACTGACGGTGCCGACGGACATCAAGATTCGGTTCAACATCCTCAGCATCGATGTGCTGCACGCTTTCTACACACCGCAGTTCCTGTTCAAAATCGACGCGGTGCCCGGCCGCCTCAACACGATGTGGGTGAACGTCACGGAGGCGGGCATCTACGAATCGCAGTGCGCCGAGTTCTGCGGCCTCAATCACGCGCGCATGCTGTTTACGGTTGTGGCGCTGGAACCTGACGACTTCGATCTTTGGTTGGCAGAGACCGCCAACGCGAAGCGGCCCGGGGAGGCGCCCCCGCCGTCGGACGATGACGCGGACGACACGCCTGCGGATGGGCCGGCGACCAACGAACCGAACGCCGCGCGTGGCCAGGAGCTGTTCTTTGCCAACGGCTGCTCCGTTTGCCACGGCGACAACGGCGAAGGCGGGATCGGCCCGACGATTGCCAGCACTGGCTTCTCGCTGGACCAAGTGATCGGCCAGTACCGCAGCCCGCGCGACGCCATGCCGGCCTTCCCCGCGGATCGGGTCTCGGACGCGGAGGTGGCCGACATCTACGCCTGGCTGCAGACTCTGCCCTTGCCGGACACGATCGTGCCGGGTGAGGGAACACCATGAGCCATCTACGCAGTTTGGAGTTGGGGCGGATGCGGAGTAGGGAAGCACAGCGAGGGGATCTGCAATGGCAGCGGTAGCGGGCACGTACGCCAGCGGCCCTCCCGTCTTGCGGGCCTACGAAGCGATTCTGTCTTGGGTGACGACGGTCGATCACAAGAAGATCGGCATCATGTACCTGGTGACCGCCGGGATCTTCGGCACAGTAGGGATGGCCTTCTCGCTGGTGATTCGGACGGAGCTGGCGGAGACCGGCACCATCATCAGCGCCGACACCTACAACCAGATCTTCACGATGCACGGCAGCATCATGATCTTTCTGTTCCTGATCCCTATAGCGCAGGGCTTCATGAACTACGCCGTCCCGCTTTCGATCGGCGCGTTGGACATGGCGTTCCCGCGCATCAACGCCCTCTCCTTCTGGCTCTTCGCTTTGGCCGGCCTGTTGATCGCGTCGAGCTTCCTCTTCGACGGTGGCTCCGCCGCGGCGGGCTGGACCGCCTACACACCGATCGCCTCTAATTCAGAGCCGCGCATCCCCGGTCTACAGGGCAATCTCGACCCCGTCGGCGTCGGGATGGACCTCTGGTTAGTGGGTGTGCTCCTGCTGGGCACCGGGTCCACGGTGGGTGGCGTCAACTTCATCGTCACGATCCTGAAAATGCGCGCGCCCGGTATGACGATGTTTCGCATGCCGATGTTCGCCTGGGCGACGCTGGTGACGGCCTTCCTGGTGGTACTGGCGACGCCCGTGCTCGCCGCTGCGTTGATTATGATGTTCGCGGACCGCAACGGCGCGGGTGGGGTCATCTTCGACCCCAACGCCGGCGGGCAGGCGATCCTCTGGCAGAACCTGTTCTGGTTCTACTCGCACCCCGCCGTCTACATCATGGTTTTGCCCTCCATGGGCATCGTCTCGGAAGTGATCAGCGTCTTCAGTCGAAAGCCGATCTTCGGCTACCGTTCCATGGTTCTGGCGCTGCTTGGGATTGGGCTGCTGGGGTTCATCGTCTGGGCCCATCACATGTTCACCACAGGCGGGGTGTTCTTGCCCTTCTTCATGGCCGCGACGTTCCTGATCGGCGTGCCGACCGGGGTGAAGATGTTCAACTGGATCGGGACCATGTACAAAGGCTCGATTCAGTACAGCTCGGCGATGCTGTTCGCGATCGGCTTCCTCTCGCTCTTCCTCATCGGGGGGATCACCGGCATCTTCTTTGCCGCCGTGCCCGTCGACTTCGCCCTGCACGACACGTACTTCGTCGTTTCGCACTTCCACTACACGATGTCGATCGGCTCGACCTTTGGCATCTTCGCGGGGGCCTACTTCTGGTTCCCCAAGATGTTCGGCCGCTTCATGAACGAGTCGCTGGGCAAGATTCACTTCTGGACCACGTTCATCGGCGTCAACATCATTTTCTGGCCGCAACTGATGCTGGGCCTCGACGGAATGCCGCGCCGGATCAACGACTACGCGGCCAACGGCGGTTGGGAAACGCTGAACATGATCTCCACGATCGGCGCGTTCATCTCCGCGATCGGCATGTTGATCTTCCTCTTCAACGTGGTCCATTCAATGCGCTGGGGCGAGAAGACGGACAAGAACGATCCCTGGGAGGCGAACACGTTGGAGTGGGCGACGACCTCCCCGCCGCCGGCGCACAACTTCGACGAGATTCCGTACGTGACTTCGGAGCGTCCCCTCTTCGACAAGCGCTGGGCTGACAAGCAGCCCGACGCGGGCGGACACGGCAGTGGGGGCGCAACCGCGCCCGATCCCGCCGCGCGGATGAAGGGCTAGTCATGGCCCGGTCAACACCCGCTCGCAAGCCGGTTCACCCGATCAAGAGCTTCTTCGTAGGCGAAGAGCCGATGTCGAACGCGCTCTGGGGGATGGTCTTCTTCCTCTTCTCGGAGGTGATGTTCTTCGCGGGGCTGATCGCCGCCTATCTGGCGCTGCGCGAGGACGCGCTGATCTGGGAGCCAACGAACGGCGGCGAGGTGCTCGGAGCGGAATTCCGCCCGGTTCTCTTCACGATCCTGCTGGTCGCGAGCAGCATCCCGATGCAGTACGCCGCCTTCGCCATCCGCACCGGCCGTCGACGCGCGCTCAGCATTGCCAGCGGCTTGGTCTTCGTGATCGGGATCGCGTTCTTGATCAATCAGGGCATCGAGTGGAAGAACGCCGACTTCGGGATCGGCGATGGAGCGTACGCCGCTACCTTCTACCTGCTGACGGGCTTCCACGGTGCCCACGTGCTGGGTGGCGTGCTGTTCAACGGACTGGTCTTCCTGCGCTCGCTGATCGGCCAATTCGACGCGGAGCGCAACACTGCCGTGGAAGCGGCCACGATGTACTGGCACTTCGTCGGTCTCGTCTGGGTCGCGCTCTTCGCGCTCGTCTTCGTCTCCATCTAAGACCCTTGGTCCATCCCGTAGGCGGAGCCGGTGGTTTCTCGATAGGCTCAGACCGGAATGTGCGCGTGGTGGGCTGCGCGAAGGGTCGTCGATTGTTGGCGGGCCGGATCGTGAAGCCCTGCTCCGTGCGGTAGTCGTGGTGGGACGATGAGACGACGCAGAGTTCTCCTCGTTGGTTCGGTGGCGCTCGTTGCGGGGCTGACGAGCATTGCCATGCCCGCTGTTGCCGCAGCGCACGAGGGCATTTCCGCCGAGAGCGGGGCATTGGGCACGGTCATGAGCTCCTGGTCGTTCGACGCACCCGGCGTCGTGCTGATGCTGCTGGTCGCGGGGCTCTACGGCTGGGCGTTCCGCCGCGTACGACGCGATTCGCCCCACTTCCACTTCCCCACCTGGCACGTCTGGGCCTTCGGGGCGGGCATTGTGCTCTTGCTGATCACGCTGGTCTCCCCGATCGACGCGTACTCCGACGATCTGTTCTGGGTCCACATGGTCCAGCACATGATTCTGGTAATGCTGATCGCGCCGCTGCTGCTGCTGGGCGCGCCCGCCACGCTGGCGTTGCGCGCGGCCTCCCCCCGGGTTCGCGCGACGTATCTGGTGCCGCTGCTCAACTCGCGCCTGGTCCTCTTCCTGACGCATCCCGCTATCGCGCTAACCCTCTTCGTGGGTTCGATCTGGATCTGGCACATCCCCACGCTCTACGACGCGGCGATCGGCTCCGAGCCGCTGCACTTTTTCGAGCACGGCGCATTCCTGGGCGGCGCGTTGCTCTTCTGGTGGCTGATCGTGGCGGTGGACGCCACCCGCTTGCGCCCTGCCTACGGGACCCGCATCGCGATTCTGATCCTGGCCATGATCCAGAATCTGGGACTGGCGCTGGTCATTACGACAGAAGGCGACGCCCTGTACAAGACGTATGAACGGCTGGCCGCGGTGCGTGACTGGGGACCTGACGTGTTGCTGGACCAACAGATCGGCGGGGGTGTGATGTGGGTGCCCGGCACGATGATGCTGGCCATTGCCGTGCTTGTGACAACCTACTTTTGGGCGGACCACGAGGGGTTCCGTGGCCGCCAGATGAATCTGGTTCGCGAGCTGGAGGAACGATCAGCGGATTCAGGCGCTGAGGGCACGACAGAAGGTCTGCGCAATGCTTAGGTATTTGTGGGGCTCTGGCACGGTCCCGCCAGCCAAAGCAGCGACGGCTTGTACTGACCCCGCTGCCCTCGTGGCTTGAGCCAACCGAATGGGAACGCATGCGGTCTCTCGCCAGCTTGACGGGCTACCAGCGACTTGGGCTGGTCACGATCGTGGGGATTCTGGGCCTGGTCGTGTTGGGTGGGACCGTGCGCGTGACCGACTCTGGGCTCGCCTGTCCCGACTGGCCACTCTGCTACGGGGAGCTATTCCCGGGTGGCCCCTACGTCAGCGAGGGCCAGATCTTCGAAAGCTTCCAGGTCTACCTGGAGTGGACGCACCGGCTCGTCGCTAGCGTGATGGGTCTCATCATCCTCGCCTTTGTGGCGGGGGCCTGGATGCGGCATCGCGATCGACGCTGGGTGGTCCTGCCCGCCTCACTCGGGCTGGTTGCCTTGGCGATCCAGGTTGTGCTGGGAGGCTTGACGGTCACGCAGGATCTCGACGCCGGTATCGTCGCCTCCCATCTCAGCGTCGCGCTGATCATCATTTTGTTGTTGACCGCCGCCTGGCTGGCGACGTTCTCGCACGTCAGCGCTGGGGCGGGCACGTCTACGCCGCAGCGCCTCTCCCTTCCCAGGCCGTCGCCGCGACTGGTGCGCTGGTCGTTGGCGTCGATGGTCGGGCTGCTCGCGCTGATGGTGCTCGGCGGCTACGTTTCGGGCACCGAGGCAGCGTTCTACTGCAATGCGGAGTGGCCGCTGTGCAATGGCGCGCTCTTTCCGGAGGGGCGCAACGCCGGCGTTCAGGTCTCGCACCGCCTCATGGCGGTGGTCGTGGGCTTGATCGTGTTGGGCTTCTGGGTCGTGGCGCTGCGAGAGCGACGCTCACAGCCCGGGGCCTATCAGCTTGTTTCGTTGCTGCTGCTGTTGTTCATCGCTCAGGGCCTGCTGGGGGCGGCGACGCAATGGACGACACTGGCCGATTGGTCGCGTGTCGTGCACCTGACGGTAGGGGCGCTAACCTGGGTCACGGTCGTACTCGTCGTGGGGCTCTTGGTCTACGGTGCGGCCTGGTTCCCGTCGATGACGCGCCGCATGGCGCTACCCGCGTTCTTCCCGGATCGCCTCTCGGTAAGGGAGAGCCAGCCAGGTGACTAGCCGTTCCATCAAACTGCCCGCAGGTCCGGCCGCCGTGGCGCGACAGATCCCAACGTCGGTCCCGGCCGGGGCAGCGACGCCGGCTGCGCTGGCCGAGCGACTGCGCCAACCCGGACTGGGCCTGGTCGACACTGCACGGGCTTACATCGCGCTGACCAAACCCGGCATCGTGCTGGAACTGCTCGTGATCGCGGTCCCCGCCATGATCTTGGCGGAAGGCGGCTGGCCCGGCCTCGATCTAATCGCTCTCGTGCTGCTGGGCGGCGCTCTAACCGGGGGCGGTGCCCAAGTCATCAACCAGTGGTACGACCGCGAGATCGACGGCATCATGGCGCGCACCGCGCAGCGGCCGATCCCGGCTGGGAAGATCGCTCCGCGCCATGCACTCCTTTGGGGCTTGCTGCTCTCCGCGGTGGGCGGCGTGCAGTTGCTGTTGACGGTGAATTGGCTGGCGGCGTTGCTCGCCCTGGCCACGATCGCCTTCTACGTGCTGATCTACACGGTCTGGCTCAAGCGCTCGACGGTGCACAACACGGTCATCGGCGGGGTGGCCGGCGCGGCTCCTCCGCTGGTTGGCTGGGCCGCCGTGACTGGAGGACTGGACGTTGGTGCACTGGGGCTGTTCCTGACAGTCTTCCTCTGGCAGCCGCCTCACTTCTGGGCCCTCGCCTTGCACTACAAGGACGAATACGCAGCGGCCCGCATCCCGATGCTTCCCGTCGTTCGCGGCGAGCGAGAGACGCACCGACAGACACTCATCTACGCTGTGCTGCTCGCTGTCTCCTCGCTGCTGCTCTATGCGACGGGCGACCTGGGCGAGATCTATCTGGGCGCGGCACTTCTGCTGGGCGTCGCGTTCGTGGTGCAAGCCTGGCGGCTGGCGCGGGGCGTGATCCTCCCCATGCGGCTGTTCTTCTTCTCCCTGATCTACCTGACGACGCTGTTCGCGGCGGTCGCGCTCGACGTGCTCGTCGGCTAGCTGCCGGAGACTTCGTCCAGCGCATCGTGCAGTGCTGTGTCGGAGACGATCAGCTCCAGCGAGCGCACGATCACACCAGCGCCGTCGACGACGAAGATCCACGGGTCGCTGGCCAGTTGCCAGTCGTTCAAGACGCCGCTCGGGCTCGGCAGCAGCCCACCGTCCGCATCGAGCTCGACCGGAGCGACCTGGATGCCGATCACACCGATTTCCGCGCTGAGCCGCGCCACTTGGGCGACCGCTCGCATGCAGAGGGCGCCCCGCGGGCAGGCCTCGAGCGTGGCGAAGACGACGACGAACGCTTCCCCACGGGCGAGGGCATCGTCGATCGAAACGGCCCGCAGCGGGGCGTCGGGTTCCGTCCCGGTCGCCGACGGGATCGCGCGGTTGCCGGGCCGCAGCCCGTCTGGCTCGTCGTCGATCTGGATCGCAAGCCGTCCGCTGGCTAGTCGCTCCCCGTCGGCCAGCGTCGCGACGACTTCGATCGCCCAGAAGCCCGCGTGGTCGAAATTCACCTCGGCGACCAGGTACTCGATGTCTGGTCCCGGTACGCGTTCGGGTTCGGCCTGCGAGCGGAAGCGGAATCCGTTGGGGATGACGTCGAGCAGGCGCACGGCGAGCAACGCGTCGGGCGGGATGGACGGCGGTCCGTCACGGCCGTCCAAGGTCAGGACCAGGCGTACATCGCCGACGGCCGTGTCGCTGGAGACGAGGACGGGAATGAAGGGCGCGTCGGAGTCGGTGGCGACAAAGGGGCCGCCAGCGTTGCTGCCGCCGCTACAGGCCGCTAACGCGAGTGCGCCCGCGAGCAGAGCGAGAGCCGCGAGACGTCTCACGTTGCGAGCGGCGCTCGTCGCAGTCCGAGGCTGAAGATGAGCAGCGCCAGCCCGCCCAGGACCGCGAAGTCGATCGCGGGGCCGATGAAGCCGTCGTTGCTGGCGGCGTAGGAGGCGGTCTGCATCAGATCGACGGTGTAGG
>CAUYZA010000128.1:0-8364 GCA_963577225.1 Dehalococcoidia bacterium
CCCACTTTGGAGCGGGCCGCGATCGCGCCCTGCAAGAGCAGGTTGATCGACTCGATCTTCTCGCGACGTTCAGGATCCGCCCAGGCCGCGTTGTTGGCGATGAAGCGTGGCGTGCTGGACATGATCTCGTCGATCACGCGCAGGTTGTTGGCGCGCAGGCTGGCGCCGGTCTCCGTCACGTCGACAATGGCGTTGAGGATGCGCGCTTTGACCTCGGTCGCGCCCCAGGAGAACTCGACCTTGACGTCGATCCCCTTGCGCTGGAAGTAGCGTCGCGTGGTCTCGACGAGCTCGGTTGCGATCACGCCGCCGGCGAGGTCCTCGGGCGTTTGGATGTCGCTCTCGTTCGGTACCGCGAGCACCCAGCGCGCAGGGCGCGCGCTGACCTTGGAGTACTGCATCTCGCCCACCTGGTGGACGTCCGACTCCGTCTCTTCGATCCAGTCGAGCCCGGTCACCCCGCAGTCGACGATGCCGTCCTCGGTGTAGCGAGCCATCTCTTGGGAGCGGAACATGATGCAACGAATTTGGGGGTCGTCGATCGAGGGGAAGTAGGAGCGCTCCGAGACCTGGATCTGGTAGCCGGCGCGGCGGAACAGATCGATCGTGGCGTCTTGCAAACTGCCTTTGGGCAGGCCCAGGGTGAGTAGCGGTTCCATCGCCGATCCTTTGTCCACTGCGGCGTTCATCCAGCGGCTGTGCCAGGCGGCCCGAGGGCACGGTGCGCTGGGCTGAGCGCAGTGGCTGGAAGCGTTGCATACCTTGCGCTCTTGCCATAGCGGGGAGGCGTCAGGCGTCCAGGGTCGACGCGGCCGGAAACCTTTGCGCAGTCTTGACGCAGGCGCCACTCAGTCGAGAGGGCTGCACCTTTAGGGTCATCCGCATGGCTCAGCACGACACCGCTGATGGCAGGGTTGACGGGCAAGCGACGCACGAGCCGCTGTTCGCGCCGACTTGGCGCCGGCCGTTAATCTCGCGGGAGAAGCAGGTGGTGCGGCTCGTGGTGGCGGGTCGTTCAAACAATCAGATCGCCGCCCGCCTGGGCGTCTCGCTGGCTACCGTCAAGCGGCACCTGGCCAACGTGATGCTGAAGTGGGAGTGCCACAACCGCACGCAGGTCGCCGTGGCCGCCATCGCGGCGGGTGCGTTGGTCAGCGCTCGGTCGCGTTGAGGGGCACGTTGAGGGGAATATGCGCTGGAGCGCGGAGGGGCTTTACGCTGGGGCCATGACGGTTCCCCAGGACGGCCCACCCCCCGGGCTAGACGACCCGAGACGCGCGGCGAGATTGCGCGAAATGCTGGTCGATGAGCTGGAGACGGCCTGGCTCTACGACTGCTTGGCCAACGGCGTGCGCAACGAGGTCACGGCGCGCACGCTGCGTACGCTGGCCGTCTCTGAACGCGAACACGCGCAGCATTGGGCGGAACGCTTGGGCGATCCCAGCCTGGCGCAGGAGCAGGTCCGCATCCCCTTCAACCTGCGCATGATGGCCTGGGTGGGTCGCGTGGGCGGGATGAGCTTGATCGTGCCGCAGCTGCGGGTGCACGAGTTGCACGACATCCGTCGCTATGAGGCTGAGCCGGAGGCCGGCGACCTGGCCGACGAAGAGCGGAAGCACCGCGCCACGTTGGCCCAGCTCACCACACCGGGGCGGGCCGACGCCGAGCACGGCTTCGCCTCGGCCGGCGCCGCCAGCACCTTTCGCGCCGCATTATTCGGGCTCAACGACGGCATCGTCTCGAACCTCAGCCTGGTAGCGGGGGTGGCCGGCGCCGCGATCGAGAGCGACGCGGTGCTGGTCGCGGGCGTGGCGGGCTGGCTGGCGGGCGCGTTTTCGATGGGGGCCGGCGAATACGTTTCGGTGCGCAGTCAAACGGAGCTGTTTGAGCACCAGATCGCGCGCGAGCGGCTCGAGTTGGAGTTCGACCCGGAAGAGGAACGCGGCGAGCTGTTGGAGATCTACCGTCGCAAGGGAGTCTCCCTGGAGGTGGCAACGCGTTTGGTGGACGAGTTGATGGAGGATCCCGAGACCGCGCTGGACACGCTTGCGCGCGAGGAACTCGGTCTCGATCCGGACGACCTGGGCTCGGCCTGGCAGGCCGCGATCAGCTCGTTCGTCGCCTTCTCGTTGGGCGCGATCGTGCCCGTGATTCCCTTCATCGTGGGCTCGGGCTACGGCGCGCTGATCGCGGCCGTCATCGCCGGGGCGGTCATGCTGGGCCTGGCCGGGATGGTGACGTCGCTGCTGACCGGGCGGCACCCGCTCTATGCGGGCGGGCGCATGGTTCTGATCGGGCTCGTTGCGACGGGTGTCACGTTCGGGATCGGATCCCTGATCAATGTCGATCTCTGAGCCTAGGTTGGTTTTGAACCGGGGCTGCTAGCTCTTGCTGAGCACGACGCCGGGAACGGCGTCATCCGGCCCAATCAGCGTCTGCACGGCTCCCGCCTGCCAGAGCAGCGGCAGGAAAGCCGTGCCCGGGGTGGCGTCTTCGTTCAGCCGCACGGTCGCGGCGACCGATGCGCCGTTGCCGCCGACCGTGACTTGATCGCCATCGCCCAGTCCGCGTGTGGCGGCGTCGTCGGGGTGGAGTTCGAGGAACTCGGCGCGCTGAAGCCGGTCGGCGTCGGGCAACGAGGCCGCGGCCGCTTCACGGTCGGAGTAAAGGTCGCGTCCGGTCACGAGTGCAAGGCTGTCAGCCGCCGATTCAGAGGCCGTGAGCGCGGCAACGTCGAGGAAGGCTTCCGGCGGACGCGCGCCGTTCAGCGGCTGGCGGGTCTGCCGCAACAGCCGGGAACCGGCCGCGGCGACGTAATTGATGTCGTCGGCGGCGATCGCGTCAAGCACGGCGCCCGCGTCGGCGAAGGCGAGTCCGGAATCGGACGAGAGCCGTTGTGCCAGATCTTGCAGGTGTTGCCAGGCCGGGCGGGCGTCCCGGGCGGTTTCGATGGCGGGCCGCAGGCGGATGATCTGGCGGTCGGCGTTGGTGATCGAGCCGTCCTTGGCGAGGCCTGGCACGTCGGCCAGGACGTGGGTTGCCAGTTGCACGGTCTCGGTCGGAACGTCGTCGATCACGAGCAGCAGGTCCAGGGCCTCAAGGGCAGCCCGCACGTTGGCGCGATCGGGCAGCAGCAGGACGGGGTTGTCCTTGGCGACGATCAACGCCTTCAAGCTGCCCGAGCGGGCGGCTTCAAGCATGGCGGCGACGCCGAGGCCACCGGCTTCCGTTTGCGTTTCGTTGCCGTCGTCATCGGTTTCGGCAACTGGCGCGGTGGGTGTCACGCCCACATCACGCAGGCCGATCACGTTGTTCTCGGGCGGCAGGATGTGCAGCGAGGCAGGGGCGGCGTCCGCGCCGGCCAGGGCGATCGTGAGGTTGATGGCGGCGCGGGCTTGGGCCATAGCGGCCGAGGCGCTGTGGCGCGACGGCGCCAGCACGACGGCGACCTTGCCGTCTAGCTTCGGAGCCAAGGCTGTGGCGGCGTCGGTCAGCTCCGCCCCCACCACTGCTTGACCCGCAGGCACGCCAAGATCGCCCAGGCGCTCCGCCACGCCTTCTTGCCCCACGGCGGCGACGGCGAGGCCCTGCGTGACCGAGGCCAGTTCGCCCAGCGGCGCTCGCAGTGCCGCCGTGGCGTGGAACTCCAGCACACTGTCGCGTCGGCTGATCGTGACCAAGGCGGCGCCATTGTTGACGACGGCGTCCTTGATCCGGACCCCGACGACGTTGTTGCTGGCGCTGATGTCGTCGCCGATCGCGACGATGGCGTCGGCGCTCTCGAGGTCGGTCAAACGGTTGGGCAAGTGGGTGCTGCCGAAGGCGTCGATGAGGGCCTCGGCGACGGGGCCCCAGAGGTAGCCGGAGGAGGAGTCGAGATGCTTGGTGCCGATCGTCTCGGCCAGGCGTCGAGCGAGGTAGTTGTCTTCGTTGGTGGCCTGACCGGAGCCGAGCACGGCGACGGCCTGGGGGCCGTGCTGCTCGATGATCGCCTGCAGTTTCGTCGTCGCGTCTTGCAGGACCGCGTCGCTGCCGGCGTCGAGGGCGTCCTCACCGCGGCCGAGGCGCCCAGTCTGGAGGCGGTCGGAGCTTCGCACCTGGTCGTAGCCGAAGCGGCCGCGGACGCAGATCTGGTCGCGGCTGACGTCGTTTCCGGTGGCGGGCCGCACCTGCACGCCGCGGCCGTTGTTGACGCCAAGCTGGATCGTGCAGCCCAGGGCGCATTCCGTGCAGGCGGTGTTGACCCAGGAGTCGGGCCGCGCGACCCACTTGTTGGGCGCCTCCATCAGCGTCGCCGTGGGGCAGACGTCGATGCAGGATCCGCAGAAGTCGCAGTTCGATTCGTCGATCGTGCCGCCGGAGCCGAAGGCGATGCGCGTCGTGAAGCCGCGCCCGGCCAGGCTGATCGCGGTGGTGTGGCGCAGGTCGTCGCAGGCGCGGACGCAGCGCGTGCAGATGATGCACATTTGCGGATCGAATTCCAAAAAGGGGTTGTTGCGGTCGGGCCCGGGCTGTTCCCAGGAGTAGTAGGTGCGAGCCTCGTCGATGTAAGGCTCGACGTTGGCACGGCCGATGTCGGCCACGTCCGACGCGGTCTGTAACTCGCAACGGTAGTTCTTGGAGCAGGTCACGCAACGATGGCTGACGGTGTCGTCGCGCAGGCAGATGTCGCCGGTTCGGCAATGCTCGATGCGGTGGCAGGTCAGGCAGCGGTCACTGTGGTTGGCGAGGATGATCGACATGACCTGCTGCCGCATTTCGACGACGGCCTCCGTGTCGGTGCGGATCTCCATGCCGTCCGCTGCCCGCGTCGTGCAGGCGAGCGGCAGGCCGCGCATCCCTTCGACTTCGATCGCGCAGGTGCGGCAGCCGGCGTAGGGCTCCAAGCCGTCGAGATAGCAGAGGTTGGAGATGTAGAAGCCGAGCTCCTTGAGCAGTTCGACCAGGGGCCGTCCCGCTTCCACGTCGAACTGCTGTTCGTTGACGGTGATCTGGACCATATGTCTCATCTCGCGGTCCGCATCCCTTGGCTGGGGCGCGGACCGGTTAGTGGTGCTGGCGCTCGCTCGCTGCGTGGACCTCTTGCTCGACGGCTTTCTGGCCGTTGGGGTAGGTCCAGTCATTGGATTCGAGGTATTCGTTGGCCTGACCGATCAGGCCATCCTTGTTGACGTAGAGCTGTGTGGGGTCGGTCTGCACGTTGGTGTACGAGCCGCCGACCTGAATCGCCTCGTAAGGGCAGGCCTCCGCGCAGAGCCCGCAGTACATGCAGAGCCGGAAGTCGATCTCGTAGCGGTTGACCAAGTAGGAGCCGTCCTCGCGTGGCTCGGTTTCGACCAGGATGCAGCCGTCGGGGCAGGCCTGGGCGCAGGTCGAGCAACCGGTGCAGCGCTCTACAAACCAGACCAGGTTGGTGCGGGCGCGCGGGCCCAGGTCGCGCTCTTCCTCCGGGAATTGCACCGTCGTGGGCGGACGCGAGAGATGCTTGAACGTCGTCAGCATGCCCTTGGCGAGGTTGAGTCCGTAGGCCATCTTTAGCGCGCTCCAGCCTGACCCGACTGCTGGTCGGGATACGAATCCGCGCCAGGGTGGGCGGAGAGGAAGTTTTCGTCGTTGTCCAGCGCGCCGGTCAGCGGGTCGCGCGGAGTGCCATCGATGTTGAGATAGGGCGGGAAGAGCGATTCCAGCTCGCGGCGAATCGGGTCGCCCTCGGGCAGCATCGAGGAGAAGTCGCCAGTCGGCTCGGGCCGGAGCTTGCGGCCCAGCTCGCGCTCCTCTTCGATCACGTCTTGCAGCAGCATCAGCCCGGCAAGCAGCGATTCGGGTCGCGGCGGGCAGCCGGGCACGTAGACGTCGACGGGGATGACGTTGTTGACGCCTGGCAGGGTGCTGTAGCCGTGCGCGAAGGGCCCACCGATGTTGGAGCAGGAGCCCATGGAGATGACCCACTTGGGCTCGGCCATCTGCAGGTAGATGCGACGCACGGCCGGGGCCATCTTCCAGGTCACCGTGCCCGCCACGATCATCATGTCGGCCTGGCGGGGCGAGGCGCGGAAGACTTCGGCGCCGAAACGGGCCAGGTCGTAACGGGCATTGGCGGTGGCGATCATCTCGATCGCGCAGCAGGCCAAGCCGAACATCGCGGGCCAGAGTGACGAGCGTCGGGCCCAGGAGAAGACTTTGTCCACCTGGGTTACCAGCAGTTGCTGGCGCAAGTCGGACTCCACGTCCGTGATTTCGGACGAGACGAGTGGAATGTTGCTGTTGGGTTGAACGACCAAGGTGCGTTACCCCGGATTCGGACGACGCAGCGGGAGCGACGGCACGCGTCACAGCCCCCAACGACGCCCGTGTAGTTCGCCACAGGTTTGGCTGCGCCAGGATACCCAACGTCCGGCTTGTAGCCAATCCGCCGACCAAGGCTACCCGATCTGCGGGCCGAGGGTTGTGGGGGGTGTCTTAGACGGGGGAGAGCGCGCGCAGTCGCTCGATCACGGCCGGTAGCGTCTGTGCGACGTGCTCCAGCTGCTTCTCGTCATTGTCCGTACCCACGGTCAGGCGCACGGCCCCGTGCGCGAGCTGTTCATCGACGCCCATCGCCAGCAGGACGTGACTGGCTTCCACCGAACCCGTGCTGCAGGCTGAGCCGGAGCTCGCGGCGATGCCGTCCAGGTCGAGCTGGAGCAGGATGCTCTCGCCTTCGACGCGCTCGAAGCAGACGGAGAGATTGTTGGAGAGCCGTAGATCGAAGTCGTTCGGGCCGTTGAGATGGACGCAGTCGATTCGCTCGCGGATCTCGCGCCAGAGTCCATCGCGTAGGGAACGCTGGTGTGCGTTGCGCGCCTCGTATTCCGACGCCGCCAGTCCGAGCGCCGTCGCCAGGCCGATCGCGCCGGCCACGTTCTCCGTGCCCGCGCGTCGATCGCGCTCTTGTCCGCCGCCGATGATCTGCGGCGCGAAGGGTGTGCGGGCGCGCACGTAGAGCGCCCCCACACCCTTGGGGCCATAGATCTTGTGGGCCGTAATCGACATCAGATCGAGACCAAGCAGGTCGGGCCGGATCTCGGCCGCTCCGGCCGCCTGGACGGCGTCGCTGTGGACGAGCGTTTTGGGATTGGCGTCCTTCACTGCGCGCGAGATTTCGGCCAGCGGCTGGAGTGTGCCGACTTCATTGTTGGCGGCCATGATCGAGACCAGGACGGTGTCGTCCCGCACGGCCGCGGCGACGGCGGCCGGATCAACGAAGCCCTCGGCATCGACGTCGACCAGGGTGACTTCGTAGCCCTCGGCTTGCATCGCTTCCAGCGTGTGCAGGATGGCGTGATGCTCGATCGTCGAGCTGATCAGATGCTTGCCGGCGTGCGCGCGCGCGGCCGCGACGCCACGCAGCGCGTGGTTGTCCGCTTCGGTGCCGCCCGAGGTGATGACAAGCTCGTTGGGCGAGCACTCCAGGATCGCCGCGATCTGATCGTGGGCTTGATCGAGTCCTTTGCGCGCGGCCTGTGCCTCGCGGTAGACGCCCGACGGATTGCCCCACGCCTCGTAGTAGTAGGGCAGCATCGCCTCGACGACGCGCGGATCGACCGGCGTCGTGGCGGCATGGTCGAGATAAACGCGTTCTGCCATGGTCTCTCCGGACGGACTCGCGGCGCATTACGTCACGATAGCCCCCATACGATACGCGAATTCGCGGGGGCGACGTGAGGGACAAGGGTGTTCTACGAGTCCACAGTGGGGTGTTCCACCCACTGGATCCGGTGCCTGATCTGTCGATATACTCGCAGAGATCGTTTTTAAGGCAGGAAGCTAAAAAAGTCGGACCGATGTCGGATCCGGCATGTATCGGGGGTATCAATGGCCTTCCAGATGACCGCAGTGTTGGATGTGACCGACCTGGCCGCAGAGAAGGCCAAGACGCTGCTCAAGGAGAAGGGCTTCGAAGATGGCGCGCTGCGCGTCTTCGTCGTCGGCGGTGGCTGCTCCGGCCACCAGTACGGCATGGCTCTGGCGACCGATGTTGAGCAGGGCGACGAGGTAATCGAGAAGAACGGCGTGCGCTTCCTTGTCGACGAGGAGAGCAAGCCGCTGCTGATGGGCGCCCGCGTGGACTACGTGGACGACGTCATGAAGTCGGGCTTCTCGATCAACAACCCCAACGCGACGAAGTCGTGCGCCTGTGGCACGTCCTTCGACACGGCAGACAGTACGGGCGCCGGCCAAGCGCGCTCCTGCTGCTAAAGTTTCAACTCGGAAAAAAACAGCACGACCCGCCTTTCGAGGCGGGTCGTGTAAGTTAATCCGCGCGCCGAGCCGGCCGTTGCGAGGCGGTTCGCCAACGCGCATCCAGAGATCCGGAAAGCGGGA
>CAUYZA010000129.1:0-8309 GCA_963577225.1 Dehalococcoidia bacterium
ATCAGCGCGCTCGCGCCGATCAGGACGGCGAAGCCGGCCAGGGCGAGTTCGGGGATGATCAGTTCGTACTCGAGGTCCATCTCAGCCTCTCACCACAGGCAAGTTCGCCAGCGCGCCACCAATGGCCTCCACGCCCGGCAGTTCCAGCACGGAGACCGCGATGCGATCCACAAAGGGGGCTGGCCAGACGCCCATGGCCACGATTGGCGCCAAGAGTGTCAGCCCTCCGGCCAATTCCCAGCGGCTGATCTCGCGCAGGTCGACCCAGCGTTCGTTGAGTGGTCCAAGCGCCATGCGTCCCAGCAAGCGCAGGATGTAGGTGGCGGTGATGGCGGCGGAGAGGATTCCAACCGCGGCGAAGAGCGGGAAGACCGGCACCGTGCCGACGAAGATGTGGAACTCCGCGACGAACCCACTCAGCCCAGGCAGCCCAAGCGAGGCGAGTCCGGCCAGGCCGAAGAAGATGACGAACAACGGCATACGTCGGATGATGCCGCCGAAGGCGTTGATGTCGCGCGTGTGGGCCTGGTCGTAGACCGAGCCGACCATGGCGAAAAAGAGGGCTGTCATGACGCCGTGGCTGAACATCTGCAGGACGGCGCCGTTGACGCCGATCGTATTCATTGTGCCCAGCCCCATCATCACAAAGCCCATATGGCTGACTGATGAATAGCCGATCACGAACTTGAGGTCGGTCTGGTGTAAGGCGGACATGGCGCCGTAGATCGCGGCGATCGCGCCGAGGACGAGGATGACGGGCATCCAGAGATCGGTGCCGGCGGGCAGGATCTCGATGCCCAGACGGATGATGCCGTAGGCGCCCAGCTTCATCAGCACGCCTGCGTGCAGCATGGAGACCGCGGTGGGCGCGGCGACATGGCCGTCGGGTGACCACGTATGGAAGGGGAATAGGCCCGCTAAGACGCCACAGCCGATGGCGAAGAAGGGGAAGAACGTCGTCGCGAAGCCCTTGCCGAATTCGACCTCGCGTAAGAGGGGCATGTCAAAGGTACCGAGCCCGGCCTCCGTGAAGACGGCGAAGATGCCGACGAAGACGAGCACCGAGCCCCCCACCAGCATGAGCATCAGCTTCATCGCGCCGTACTCTTTATTGGTGGAACCCCAGACCACGATCAGGAGGTACATGGGCAGTACGGCGAGTTCGTAGAAGAAGAACCAGAAGAAGAGGTCCTGCGCGACGTAAACGCCGAAGACGCCCGCGACGAGGACGTTGAAGAGGATGAAGAAGTCCTTGGGACGATGCGCGATCTTCCAGGAGATGAGCGTGCCGGCGAAGGCGACGAGGCCGTTGAGCAGGACGAGCGGCGCGGAGATGCCGTCGATCGCCAGGTGCAGCGAGATCCCGTTTTCCTTGAAGATGCCGACGTTTTCGATCCAGGCGTATTGCAGGTCGAACTGCAGTCCGCCTTCGCCGTAGTCGTACATCGCGAAGAGATAGACCGAGACACCCAGCATCATGAAGCTGCCGACCAGCGACATACCGCGATGCACGTTGCCGTAGCGGCCGGGCACAAGCAGACCCAGGACGGCGGTGCCGCCCGGAATCAGGAGCAAGACGAGTAGCAGCTCGCCGAACATGCTCGCTTCGCTTCGTTTCCTCTCGCCCCCGGTTTCAGCCGGGGCCGGCTACAAACTCTCGCCTGCCCCCGCCTTCAGACGGAGACGGCCCATGCGGTTGCGCTCAGCGCAACAGAAACCCGAGCGCGCCCGCACTCGCGATGCCGACGATCATCAGCAGCGCATAGTCCGGAATGCGTCCGGTGACGTGAAACTTGGTCCAGAACGACGCGTAGCGCAGTGAGTCGCCCGGGCCGTTGATGCCCGTGTCGTTGACGATGTGGCGGTCGAACCACGCGACCATTGAGGCGAAGCGGAGGACGAGATTGTCGATCGCCCACTGGTAGGCCTCGTCGAAGTAGAACTTGTTTTCGAGGACGGCCGCCATGCGCGGCTGGAACTCGCGTACGGCCGTCGCGCGGCGCGCGTTGGCGCCCCACCAGAACCACCAAGCGGTGAGGATACCGAGCAGCGAGACGAGCCCCGTCGCGGCGGCCAGGCCGCTGTTGAAGTGGAAGAACTCGGGCTCCGGGAAGTAGATGTAGTTGTTGATCCCGCCGGGGAAGCCGAAGGCGTCGCCGATCTGGTCAAGGGCGAACCAGCCGACGAAGAGGGTGAGCAGGGTGAGGATGACGAGCGGGATCGTGATCAGTGGGCCGGCCTCTTTGGTGCGTTTGATCACGGCCAGATCCTTGGGCGGACCGAAGAAGGTGAGGATGACGAGCCGGGCCATGTAAAGCGCGGAGAGGAAGGCGGAGATACCGAGCAGGATCAGGATCGCTTCGTCCTGAGTGGCCTCAACGACGCTGAAGATCTCGTCCTTGGAGAAGAAGCCGGAGAGGGGCGCGATCCCGGCCAGGGCGGCGGCGGAGAGCGTGAAGGTGATCGTCGTGATCGGCATCCTCCACCAGAGACCGCCCAGCTTGCCCATCTCCTGCTCGTCGGTCATGTGGATGACGGAGCCGGAGCCGAGGAAGAGCGCCGCCTTGAAGAAGGCGTGCGTCATGAGGTGGAACATGGCGATGCCAACAGCGCCCGCGCCGAGCGCGACGAACATAAAGCCAAGCTGGCTGATCGTCGAGTAGGCCAGCACCTTCTTGATGTCGGTTTGGGTGATCGCGATCGCGCCCGCAAGCAGCGAGGTGATTAGGCCCACGGCCAGCACCAGCTCCAGCGCGCCCGGTGCCACGTCGAAGACGGGCAACATACGGGCGACCAGGTAGACCCCGGCGACGACCATCGTGGCCGCGTGGATCAGAGCGCTGACCGGCGTGGGGCCCTCCATTGCGTCGGGCAGCCAGACGTGGAAGGGGACCTGGGCGCTCTTGCCCATGGCGCCCAGGAAGAGCAGCAGCGTGGCGAGCGTGAGATAGGCGTCGCCCATGACGGGGGCGAGGTCGTTGGTGCGGCCCGCCTGCGCGGCCTCGATGATCTCGCTGATTTGGAACGTACCGGTCGCACGCCAGAAGAGAATGATGCCGATCAGGAGTCCGACATCGCCCAAGCGGGTGGTGACGAAGGCCTTCTTGGCCGCTTCGACGGCGGAGGGACGCTCGTAGTAGAAGCCGATCAGGAGGAAGGAGCAGACGCCCACGCCCTCCCAGGCGATGTAGAGCAGCAGCAGGTTGTCGGCCAGGACCAGCGCAAGCATGGAGGCCGAGAAGAGCGAGAGGACGGTGAAGTACCACCAGTAACGTGGCTCCGGCCGCCCGTGGTGGCGCATGTAGGAGACGGAGTAGACGTGTACCAGCAGCGAGACGAGTGAGACCACGCCGAGCATGACGACGGTGATCGAATCGACGGTGAAGCCGATGCGCAGGTGGAAGTCGCCGAACTCCAGCCAGTTGAAGCCGGCGTTGCCGATCCCGCCGAGCCCCGCATTGATCGAGTCGAGGTGGGATTCCAGGACGAAGAAGAAGAGCACGAAGACGGACCCGATGGCGAAGATCGAGAACCAGTCGCCCTGACGGGGCAGGAAGCGTCCGAAGAGGAACATCGCGACGAACGCGGCGGCCGGGATGGCGGGCAGGATGTAGGCGTGTTCAAGCCAGAACATCTAGATCTGTGACCCTGCGCTGCGCGATCGCGGTCGTTGGTGGGTTGGCACGTAGAGGATCACCACTTGAGCAGGTTGATTTCGTCGACGTTGGCGGTGGCGCGGTTGCGGAAGGTGCGCACCACGATGCCCAGCGCTAGGGCCACCTCGGCGGCGGCAATCACGATGATGAAGAGGGCGAAGATGATGCCCGTGAAGTTGCCAAAGCCGACGCGTCCGTAGACGGCAAAGGCGACCATGTTGAGGCTGACGGCGTTCAACATCAGCTCCAGTGACATCAGGATCAGCACGGCGTTGCGGCGGGTGAGCACACCCATCACGCCGATCGCGAAGATGATGGCGTTGACGATGAGGACGTTTTCGAGGGGAGGCATCGACTAGTCTTCCTCGTCCGGGACAGCGAGCAGCACAGCGCCGTCGAGCGCGATGGAGAGCAGGATGCCGATCAAGATGAAGGGCACGATCCAGACGGTGAAGATGACGTCGCCCAGCTCCTGGAACGGAACCGGCTCGATGTCGCCGCGCGGCGTCTGTTCGAACCAGTCGGTGCCTACGGAGGCGCCGATGAAGGCCGCTAGCAGGGCCAGCGACGCGACGACGCCCAGCGGGCGGGTTTTGCCGAACAGCGCTTGCGGCCGCTCGCGGGCGCGCGTCAGCATGAGCGCGAAGAGGATCAGGATGGTGACCGCGCCGCCGTACACGATGAGTTGGACGAGGGCAAGGAACTCCACGCTGAGCATCAGGTAGAACCCGGCGATGCCGCCGAGCGCGAGGATGAAGAAGATGGCGGCGTGCACGATGTTGCCCGCCAGGACGACGCCCAGGGCGCTCAGGATCGCGACGACCGCGACGACGTAGTAGACGGCCTCGGCCGCGCTCACCGGGTCCACACTCCTCTAGTCACCGGACGCACCAGCGGAACTCGTTTCTTGCGCGGTGATCATGCGCGGGCGAGCGGGCTCGCGTCGGATGGTGGTCGTTCCGGCGCCCGCTTTCAGGCGCATTTGAACGGAGACCAGGGCGATCAGGAGAACAAGGAGCGCCAGCGAGACCAGGCCGAGGATCCAGTCGGCGCCGCCGTAACTCATGATGATCGCGTTGGCGATGACCTGCACGATGCTGAACGGAAGCAGCACTTTCCAGGAGAAGGCCATCAGCTGATCGATGCGCAAGCGCGGGATCAGCGCCCGCGTGCCAAACATGACGAAGATGAAGGCGCCGGCTTTGCCGAGCGTGAGCACAATTTGCAGACTCAGCCCCACGTCCTCGCCGAAGGGCCAGTTCCAGCCGCCGAGGAAGACCACCACCGCCAGCATGACCAGGAGGAAGAGCGCGGTGTACTCGGCCAGGAAGAACATGCCCCAGCGCATGCCGCTGTACTCGACGAAGTAGCCGCCGACAACCTCGGTCTCGGCGACCGGCAGGTCAAATGGTGGCCGGTGCAGCTCCGCCAGGATGCCGATCATGAAGATCGCGAAGCCCAGCGGCTGCAGGATGATGTAGGGCGTCGTCCTTTGGTCGTCGGCGATGAAGTTGAGATTGAGCGCCTGCGAGGTGCTGAGCCCATCGTCGAGCAGGTGATTGGCCGCGATCATGACGACGCCGACGGTGACCAGCAGCATTGGAAGTTCGTAGGAAATCGCTTGCGCGGCGGCGCGTACACCGCCCAGAAGGGCGTACTTGTTGTCTGAGCCCCAGCCGGCCATGACTACGCCCACGATGTTCAGCCCCAACACCCCGAAGACGTAGAGGAAGCCGAGTTCGACATCTCGCACGACCCAATCCTGCGTAAATGGGATCGGGATGAACATGAGGAAGACGGGGACGAAGACGAAGTAGGGGGCGAGCTCAAAAATCCAGCGGTCGGCGGTGGTGGGCCGCACGTCCTCCTTGGTGGCGAGCTTGAGCGCGTCTGCGATGGACTGCAGGGTGCCGATCGGCCCCGTCTTGGTGGGTCCCACGCGCGCCTGGAAGCGGGCCAGGACCTTGCGTTCAAGGTAGATCAGGCCGAAGGCGTTGACCGTCATCAGCGCGACGATGAAGAGGATCCGCAGGAGCGCGTCGATCCAATCGGGCAAGCCCACGCCTGCGAGTTCGCTCAGGACCGGCATTCGACCGTCTTTCCCCTGCTCTCGAACGAGCGTGATCTGGCCTCCGCCAGTCGCCCCAAGCGTGCACGCCGCTACACGCTATCGCTCTTTTCCCGCACGCGACAGCGGACCCGTGCCACGCGTGATTACTGTCTCGAACCCCCGTCCGACGGGGCTGCGGCGCCGACCGATCAGCGGTCGACCTCGCCCAGCACGATGTCGATCGAACCCAACGCCACCACGGCATCGGCCAGGTACGAGCCGATCGTCTGGTGTCGCAGTGAACTGAGATTGTGGAAGCATGGCGAGCGCACTTTCATGCGCCAGGGCTGGATCGTGCCGTCCGAGACCAGGTAGATGCCGTACTCGCCGCGCGGGTTTTCCTGACGCCAGTAGATCTCGCCGGGCTCGGGCCGCAGGGCGCGCGGCAGGTTCTCCGCTTCGATCGGCCCGCTGGTGGGGAACTGATCGAGCGCCTGGTGCACGATCTTCCAGGACTGTTTCATTTCCTCGAGCCGAACGAGCATGCGGTCGTAGGCGTCGCCATGCTCGCCGACGGGGATCTCCCATTCGAAGCGGTCATAGATGGAGTAGGGCTCGTCGACGCGCAGGTCGTAGGGCACACCGCTGGCGCGCAGCATGGGTCCGGTCACGCCGAAGTTGATCGCGTCTTGGGCGGAGAGCGTGCCCACGTCGCGGCAGCGCGCGATCATGACCTCGTTGTCCTTCATCAGCTCTTCGATGTCGCTGATGCCCTTTTCGACCTCGCCCAGCACCCAACGGGTGTCGGCCACGAAGGTCTCGGGCGGTTCCCAGGCCATGCCGCCAACGCGGTAGTAGTTGTACATCATGCGATCGCCGCTGATGGACTCGAACAGGTCTTGGATCCGCTCGCGCTCTTTGAAGGCCCAGGTGAAGGCCGTACCGAAGAAGCCCACGTCGGTGCCGAAGGCGCCCATGAACATGAAGTGGGAGAGGATGCGGTTGAGCTCCGCCAGCATCAGGCGCAGATATTCGACGCGCTCCGGGACTTCGATCCCAGCCAGCTTTTCGACCGCGTTGACGTAGGCCCACTCGCAGTTCATTGCGGCGAGGTAATCGGTGCGGTCCTGGAAGCCCAGGGCGCCCCGATAATCGAGGTTTTCAGAGAGTTTCTCGGCGCCGCGGTGGAGGTAGCCGATGTACGACTCGACGTCTTTCACCATTTCGCCGTCGATGGTTAGGACCATGCGGAAGACCCCGTGGGTGGCGGGGTGCTGCGGTCCGACATTGATGTTCATGTCGACCGTGTCGAACTCTTCCTCCACGAGGATCGGTTCGGTGACGACGGTGGTCTGGCCTCTGCCTGACTGCTGTGTGCTCACTCGCCGCGCTCCTTCGCCAGTTCGGCGCGGCGGGCCGCCGCCAGTTCGCGGCCGGCGCGGACGCGTTCGGCCTTTTCTTCGTCGGTCAGGCTGCCCTCGCCGATGCCGATGGCGGCCGCTGGGGCGGCGGGTCGCGCCGGCGCCGCGGCCGCCGCCGGCTCGGCTGCGGGAGCTGCGAGTGTGTCAGCGGTGGGGGGCGCCGGTGGAGCGTCGCCGCTTCGGTCCTTCATTGGGGTAGCGGGACCCTGGGCACGACGGGCCGCAGCCAGCTCGCGACCGTCACGCACGCGTTCCGTGTGCCGTTCCGTGCGCTCGGCCAGCTCTTCCGGCGTCATCTCGTCCACCGACTTGCGGTCCGCGGCCGGATCTGGCGCGGCGGCAGCGGCGGCTTGCGCGGCCACAACGTCCTCGCGCACCGGTGGGGGGTAGGCCTTGGTGAAGTCGGCCACAGCGGCGCCCTGCGGTTTCTCGATTTCGGCCAGGGGGTGGCTTTTGAGCAGCGGGTGGATGTCGATGTCTTCGTCCAGCAACAGGTTGCGGGCGTCGACGAGGCCTTCGAATTCGATCCCGAACATCTCGCGGGCTTCGCGCTCCATCCAGATCGCGCCCATGAAGAGGTCGCTCACGCTCTCGGCGTGCGGGGCTTCGGCGTCGAGCATCGCTTTGAGCGCGACGCCCTGGTGATGCCGCATGGAGTAGAGGTGGTAGACGATCTCCAGCCCGTTCTCTTCCCAGTCCACCGCGGTCATGTTGCGCAGGAAGGTCAGCTCCAAATCGGGATTGCGGAGCCCCGTCGCGATTACGGTGTGCAGGTCCTGCTGGCGCACGATCATGGCGGTGTCCAGCTTGGTCCGCTCGGTCAGGAAGTCGAGCGCGGGCAAGGCTTCGCGGAAGAGGTCCGCGATGCTGCCGGGCGGCGGCTCTTCGCGCTCGCGCCCGTTGGTGGGAATGGCGAGGTTAGGGACGTCTTGCGTGGTCATTTAGTAGCCGCGCCCGCGCTGTTCCATGATCTTTTCTTGCAGGGCGAGGAAGGCATCGATCAAGGACTCCGGGCGCGGCGGGCAGCCCGGCACATAGACGTCGACGGGGATGATCTGGTCGACGCCCTGCAGCACGCGGTCGTACTGCGTGTAGGGGCCGCCGTTGGTGGCGCAAGCGCCCATCGAGATGACCCACTTGGGATAGGGCATCTGCTCGTAGAGCAGTTTGACGGCGGGCGCC
>CAUYZA010000130.1:0-8280 GCA_963577225.1 Dehalococcoidia bacterium
GTACAGCGAGCCGCGAGGCGCTACCAGTGGGGGCCATGGATACCGAATGCGGTGCGTCAGTCCGCAGGCCGGAACTTGATCAGCGTGATCGCATCCGTCACGGCCTCGAACACCGCTTCGACGGGCGCTCCCACCCGCACATCATCGACATCACATCCCACGATGTTCGTCATCAAGTGCGGTCACCGCGCGCCAGAGCTGTCCAGCGCCCGAAGCGCCGCCCAGATCCACCGTCTCCGCGAAGTTGGCCGTTCCTTTTCTAGTGCCGTTCGCGCCGGAGCGCACAAGGCCCCTCACGGCTGAGGGGCCTCGCTGTCTGCGCTCGAGCTAGGCGACGGCTAGCTCTGGCCGTCGGTGCCTTCAGCGATCGGTTTGAACTGCTGTTCGAACCCCTCCCAGATCGAGTCCAGGCTCCAGGAGTTCTCGCTGATCAGTTCCTTGACCAATGCCGGGTTGTTGTAGAACCCGATCCGGTAGCCGGCCGTGCGGATTGTGCGGCCGTTGAGCCAGTCCGAGTCTTCGCTGGCCATGTAGACGATCGGCTTCGCCACGTGAGCCGGTGAGCGCGGGTGATCTTCCTCCGCGATCGTGTCCGAGTCGGCTGACCCGCTCCGGCGACGGTCGTCCGGCACACTGTCGGTCATGCGTGTCGCCGCGCCAGGCGCGATGCAGTTTGAGGTCACGCCGTAGCGTTCGAGCGCGTTGGCGCAGGAGTAGGTCAGCCCCACGATGCCCATCTTGGCCGCCGCGTAGTTCGGCTGTCCGGCGGCGCCGTGCAGTCCCGAACCGGAGGTGAAGTTGATCAGGCGGTAGTGGCCCTTGCGCTCCGTGCGCCAGTGGATCGAGGCGTACTTCGTGGTGTTGAAGGTGCCGTTGAGATGGACCGCGATCACCGCGTCCCACTCTTCCTTATTCATGTTGAAGATCATGCGGTCGCGCAGGTTGCCCGCGACGTTGATCAGGATGTCCAGATCGCCGTAGGTGTCGAGCGCGGTCTTGATGATGTTCTCAGCCGCGTCGTAGTCCGCCACACTGTCGTAGTTGGCGACCGCGTCGCCGCCGGCGTCCTTGATCGCCGCCACCACCTCGTCGGCCGGACTCGTGTCCTGGCCACCGCCTTCGAGCGACGCGCCGATGTCGTTCACCACGATTTTGGCGCCCTCCCGGCCAAGCGCCTTTGCAACCTCGGCGCCGATTCCGCGACCCGAGCCCGTCACCACTGCTACCCGGTTGTCCAGCCTGCCCATCCGGGCACCTCCTGATCGATCTCTTGTTCTATGTACGGTCTGTGTTGCCAGCGCGAAGACTAACAGCGCGCTTTTTCGTGCGCCGTGGCCGATTTGTCACCCTGAGACCGAAGCTCTCAGATCCCGGCGTACCAACGCGCGACCGCTTCGCCGATCGCCGTCGGCGAGTCCTCCTGCACGAAATGGATGCCGTCCACGGTGACCTCGGTCGTGTTGGGCCAGCCGCGTGCGAATTCGAGCTGCGGACCGTTGAGGATCGCGCCCGGCTTCGCCGCGATCAGGAGTTTCGGGATCTCGCTGGTCTGTAGGAACGCGCCGTAGTCGCTCACGATCTGGACGACATCGGCCGGCTCGCCCGCGAGCGGGATCTCGCGCGGCCAGGTCAGCGTCGGCCGCCGCCCCTCACCGGGCTCGGCGAACGGCTCGCGATAG
The DNA here is from genome assembly GCA_963577225.1 of Dehalococcoidia bacterium. Lineage (GTDB taxonomy): Bacteria > Chloroflexota > Dehalococcoidia > Bin125 > Bin125 > JAPUIR01. The sequence goes on from CAUYZA010000130.1 coordinate 1,680, forward strand.
ACCGCCATCTCCTCGTCTGTCAGGCCGCGCAAGACGCTGCCCGGCAGGACGTTCTCCACGAAGACGTTCTTCTCCAGCACCATGTCTTCGCCCGCCTCGGAGCGGAATCCCGCGAACACGCCGCGGGCCCCTTCCGGCCATTCGTCCCAGCTCACCGGCTTCACGATTGCCTCCATGTAGGCGATTCCCTTGGTGCGGTCGGGGTACCGGCTGGCCCAATCGAAACCGAGCGCGGATCCCCAGTCGTGGATCACGAAGGTGAGCTGCTGCGAGGGCAGAACGGCGTCCAGCCAGGCGTCGAGATAGCGCCGGTGGTCGACGAAGCGGTACGAACCGTCGCCGGACTTACCGGATTGCCCCATCCCGATCAGGTCGGGCGCCAGGCAGCGCGCCTGACCGGTGACGAGCGGGATGATGTTGCGCCAGAGGTAGGACGAGGTGGGGTTGCCGTGCAGGAAGACCACCGCGTCGCCGTCGCCGTCCGGGGCCGTGTCGATGTAGGCCATCTCGCTGTCGAGCACCGTGACGCGTTGCCGTTCGAACGGGTCGGCCGCGGAGATATCGGATTCGGGCATCGGATGGTCCTCCTCGGGCTGCGAACTCAGCGCCGGTGTCTCGTGGCTGAGTTGCTAGTGGCTGAGCTGAAACCCCTTGCGGGACCCGTCCGGCTCGGAGTCGATCACGACTCTGCTCGTCGGTGTTTCGTGTACGACCGACTCGAACGTCGTGACGATAGGTGGGCCCGAGAGGATCCCCTTGAGTGAGCCTTGCTGGTGTCCTTTGACGAACGCCTCACTGCGCGTCCAGTCCATGAAAGCCTGCTCGCTCTCCCAACTGCTGTGTGAGATGTAACGCCCCGGGGTGTCGCCGCGCAGCAGCGCGAACTCGACGAAGCCGGGCGTCTCCTGTAGGTGGCTCTCGCGTTCTCGCCAGATCTGCTCGAAGTCGGCCTCCCGCTCCGGGACGACGTCGAAGTTGTTCATCGCGACAAACATGGGCCCTCATTTCGGATGTGAACGGAGGCATTCTAAGCGCCAGCGGCCGTCAGAGTGCGCCTGTCATCATGCCCCCAACGCCGACCGAAGAACTGCGCCGTCGGCGGGAACGGAGTCACCCCTTTGATCGGAACCGACGAGCAAGACACGTTCATACGCGAGCACCTGTATTCGGTCGTGACGACCCTGCGGCGCGACGGCTCGCCTTCCAACTCAGTCATCTTCACGGTGGCCGACGGCGACGAGCTCTTCTTCTCGACGACCGACGACCGCTTCAAGACGAGGTCGATCGAGAACGACGCGCGCGTCGCGGTGACGTTCCTAGACGAGGGCCCGCCGTACCGCTTCGTCACCGTCGAGGGAGCCGCCCGCATCCAGCGCGACGACATCGTTGCGGCCCACGTGCAACTCAACAAGGCGATGCGCGGTGACGATTTCAGCCCGCCCGACGACTTCGCCGACCGCCTGGCGAAGCAGGGCCGTGTGATCGTCTGGATCACGCCGGAGCGGGTGTCGGGCGTAACCGATCGCTGAGCACGGAGCGATCGCTCGGTTGCCCGCCGGATGCCGCGAGCGGCCCCACTCCGATAATCTCTCTCAATGAGCGCAACCGCAGTCGTCCGCGATCGACGTGTCAAGCTCAGCCCCGCTGGGTGGTTGGCGGCGTTCCTGCTCCTGGATCCCGGCGCTCCGCTTCCCACTTCCCGATGACGGCGACGCAGGTGTCTATCCCTTCTATGTGGGGCGCAGCGCGAGCAGATTTGGATCGCGAACTGGCCGCCGACTTGCTGATTCCTTATCCGGGCGATGTGTCGGAGGATGATTCCGTCGAAGCGCCGCCGCCGCCCGAGCCGTTCGCTGAACGTGCATCCGTCGCTGGCGATAGCGTCGTCGCCGGGCTGATCGTCCTGGCAGTGCTCGGCGGGATCGCTGCCATGGGTGTGTCCCTGAGTTGGGCGCGCCGGGGGAAAGTGCCGTGACCAGACTTGGACTGATTCTTGCGACGCTGGGGTTGCTGGCAGCTGCCTGCGGCGGCGGGGGCGACGGCGACGCGGTCGACGGAACGGGCCTGGGCGTGCCTGGGCGCGTCGTCTACACGCTGGGTAGCGACATCTTCCTGCAAGATCGCCCACAAGGCGGACAAGCCGGACATGGCGATGCGGGGAGCTCCGATCCGTTCGTTGTGGCCGAGGAGCGCATCTCCCTGCTCTCGCCCACGTTCTCGCCGGACGGGAGCCAAGTCGCCTATGTCGCGTTCGATGACAGCGTCGGGCTCGACGCGCAGATCGGCAGCGACCTGCGCATCGCCGGGCCGGCCGGTGCCGACAAGATCGTGCGCGAGTCCGCTGTGAACGGCGAGTTCTTCTGGACGCCGCGTTGGACCAGCGATGCCGAGACCCTGGTCTACGCCCACCAGATGCCGGCTGATGGAGCTCTCGGGACCGTCTTCACAGTCGAGCGGATCGAACTCGCCAGTCTCCAGATCGAGGAGCTCGTACAGGACGCTCGCGATCCCGACCTGGCGCCCGACGGTACGTCGCTGGTCGTGGTCGCCAGTCCGCTGTTGGATAGCAGCCTCGCAATCGTTGACCTGCCGGCTGGGACGCTGCGCACGCTGGCCGGTGCTGACGACGGACTGACCAGCATCCGCGTTCCGCAGTTCTCGCCCGACGGCCAGACGGTCGCCTTCTTGGCCAGCGGTGATGGTCCGTCCGTCTCTAGTCGCGTGACCGTCGCCCTCAATGGAGTGCAAGATCTCTGGCTGATCGGTGCCGATGGCTCGGGGCTGCGTCGGCTGACGACGGTGCTGGAAGACCAGCCCGACTTTTCCTGGTCCGACGATGGGCGCCACATCCTCCTGCGTGGTTCGTTTGGGACCTATGTCGTGGAGGTTGAGAGTCGCACGACGACGACGCTGGGACCGGGCGAGTTCCACGGCTGGCACGACTGGCGCGGTGCCCTTCCGGACGGGGCGCAATGATCCCCCGACGATGAAAATGCCCGGCACGTCTCTCGGGCATCGCCGCCGCGGCGATCGTGGTGGCCTTGTCCTGGTTTCTCGTCGGGGACGGTCGCGCCGAAGCACATGCCCTGCTCGTGCGAACCGAATCCACAGATCAATGCCGCGATCAGCCAGTTCGACTGGAACGGCGTCGGTGCGCTCTGGGCCCTCTTGGCCGCCGGGATGCTGTTGGACTTCCGCGCGCGACGTTGCGCGATCGGGTCGGTCGCGTGGCGGGCGACGCGGCGTTGACGGGCGGGACTTTGGCCGTGGCGCTCGCGGTCGTCCTGGCATTCGGCGTGCACGTCGATCCGGGGCGGACGCTGCAAAACCCGATCGAGCGGAGCGACGCGTCGGTGGCCAGCGGCGAGTTGTTGTTCGCGACGAGTTGCAGCCAATGTCGCGGCATGAGCGGCGGCGGCGACGGTGTCTTAGCAGGCACCCTTCCCACTCCGCCTGAGAACTTCCGTGTGCACGTCCCCTTCCATGCCGACGGGGTCCTCTTCACCTGGATTACCGATGGCGTTCGTGGCACGGGCATGCCCGCCTGGAAGGATGTGCTCAGCGAGCAGGAGCGCTGGAATCTGGTCAACTTCCTGCGTGCCAGTTTCGATCAGCCGGTAGGTGGAGACTCCAAGCGGCCAGGTAGCGGCGGGGGGCGCCTGACAGGGGGCGGCGCCCCCTGTCAGGCGCCCCAGTGTGTATTCGGAATCGGAATTCCCCTTTCCTTTCTGGATTTGAGACTCTAGAATCTTCGCAAGGGTTGGGCAGTCAGCCTTGAGCTTCGTGCTCCGCGAATCGGATCGCGTTTCGAGCCACCACCGCGACGAAGGAGTCCCCAGATGGTCACGACCAACGTTCCCGGCCTCAACCTTGATTGGCTCAACGTGGACACGGAGCAGGGGCAAACGGCCGAACCGGGCCGGAGTGGGCTGACCCTTCAGCAGATCAACTCCACCATGTACGGTATCGACAACCTGGACGAGGTCCGCAACCGCTCCCTCACCGTGCGTGGTTCCGCCCCGGACCTGCGTTCGTCACCACACGCGCGGCAATACCACTACAAGGGTGACGTCTGGTCGGACAGCGCCATGCTGCTCTACGAAGAGGCGACCCAGCGTCAGTGGGCCAGCGCCACCGACATTCCCTGGGAGAAGGTTGAGCCGCTGTCGGACGACCTCGAGATGGCGATGTGCACCCTCTGCACGTTCCTGACCCAGGTGGAATTCATTGCCGGCGACGTCCCGGGCCGCTTCCTGGAGCAGGTGCCGACGGACTTCTTCGAGTCGCAGCTGTTCCTGGGTACCCAGGTGATGGACGAGGCGCGCCATCAGGACGTCTTCCGCAAGCGCATCTTCGTCAACGGCGGTGGCATGTCGGACGCGGGCTTCGGCGCCGTCAACCTACTCTCGATCGACGATTTCACCGAGATGACCGCGGTGCTGCATCTCTTCGCCGAGGGGCTCGTCCAGTCGCTCTTCCGCATGGGCGAGCTGATCTCACAGAACGATGCCGAGAAGCGCATGTTCCGCCTCTCCGCGCAGGACGAGAGCCGTCACCTCGCCTTCGGCGTGACGCATGTCAAGTACGTGGTGGAGAACGAGCCCTGGCGCACGGAAGAGCTGCACCACTACCTGGACATCCAGGAGCGGCAGACCACCCAGAGTCAGCAGGCCAGCCTCACCACCAATCCCTTGACCGGCGAAGCGCTCGCCATCTTGGCCGGCGGCGGCATCGAAAAGATGGACGACGGCTTCAAGATGGTTCTGCAGATGCGGCGCAAGCAGATGATCGAGTACGCGCATCGCGCCAAGGTCGTTGGGCTGGACCGCTCCGAGCGCATGGCCCCCGAACTGCGCGAACTGCTCGGCGACGTCGCCTAGCAGGCCCGCGAACGGTACCGCAGGAGACACTCCTCGCCAGATCTGGCGGGGAGTCGTCGTGTTGAGAGGCTGACCCGATGGAAATCCCCGCTCCCGTCATGGCAAAGGTCCGCGCGCGAGGCTGGTCGGACGAGCTGATTGCGCGCATCACAGAGTCGGTTGCGCGGCCCGACCAGGTCGCCAACCTTGCCAGCACGACCCTCACCGAGGAGAAGATCAACGGCTGGCTGGACTTCCTGGAGCGCGATCCCGAGAACCCCTTCGTTGCCGCGCCGCTGAGCATCCTGACGACCAAGTCGGAGCTGGGCATGTGGGCCAAGCCCGGCCCCGAGGGGCTGCGGCTCAAGGACATCAACATCGGCTCGTACGGCGTCGTGCCGGACGACTGGCGCTACGAGAACGACACGCCACGCGGCGCGCACCCCACGACGGGCATGTATATTCCCGCCTCCTACTCGATTTTCGACAAGTCCGAGGTCTGGGCGGACAACCTGGACGACCTCTACGAGGACGCCATCCGTGATCGCTGGATCAGCTCGACCGACCTCGACTGGGAGAACGGGCTGAAGGAGTTGCCCGAGGACCTTGAGCGCGCCGTCTGCCAGCTCTGCACCATCTACAGCAATAACGGCCTCGTCGAACAGAAGGTGATCGGCAAGTGGCTGGAGGAGATCTCTTACGGATTCTACGAGGCGAAGTCCTTCCTGGGTACGCAGATCTACGACGCCGGTCGCAAGGCGGAAGTGCTGCGCAAGCGTGCCCTCTCGAACGGTGGCGGTCTGGGACAGGCGCCCTTGGGATTGCACTACAAGGGCTGGTACGGCGCGCTCAAACTGACCGAAGTCCTAATCACGATCGACGTGATCTACAAGTCCTACGAACTCTCCACCTTCCAGATGGCGGGTGATCTCGCCCAGACGCCGCTCGAAGAGGAGATGTGGAGCTACCTCGCGCGCGATTCGCAGCGCCACCTGGACTATGGCCTGCACCATCTGCGCTGGTACATGGATCACCACGACCTCGCCCACGAGATCTTGCCGATCTTCTTCGGGCGCCAGGAGGCCACCTTCGCCGGCGAGATGCTGACGTCGCCGGCTGAGCGCGAGGCGCTGGTCGTCCTCTTCGCGGGCGGCACGGAGAATCTGCAGGCCGGCGTCGACAAGCTGCAGCAGCTGCGCGGCAAGCAGCTCGCCGATTACTTCGAGCGACTCGACTCGGTCGGCTACGACCACGCTGCGCGCGTCAACCCCGCGCTCGTCGGGCTGACGGAGGACCCGCTGGCGGCCCGCATGCTGGCACCGGCGACCGATCCGGAGCCGGAAGACAACTAGGTCCGTCGCAGGCTCAACCGCACGGAACGGAGCCCCGGCCCGCCATGGCCGGGGCTTTTTCATGCGTAGCCGACCGCAGGGAAGAGCGCGCATGTCATCATGCCCAACGCGCAACCGCAGGCACCACGCTGGGAGGACGCATGGATTTGCTGTCCGGTTTGGCTCACGTCGATCTGCCGCTCGACTCACGGGCGATCACGTTCGAAAACCCCACCGGCGCACGTGGAGCCGGTGGGCAGTCGAGGGGTGGCCGCAAGGGTTTCCCCCAACCGACGCCTGGAGCCCGGCGAGCACGTCGTCCTGGGCGAGATCGAGGGCCCGGCTACGGTGCGCCACATCTGGATGACGTTCCCGCCCGCCCCGCCCGAGGTGATGCGCGCGCTCGCCTTC
>CAUYZA010000131.1:0-8270 GCA_963577225.1 Dehalococcoidia bacterium
CGGGCTCGCAGTTGACGACGCCCCCGAGTCCCGAGCCGGGTGGCGTGCCCAACGTCGAGGGCGAGTCGACCAGGAAGACACCGTGGATCTCGCCTTGCCCCTGCCCGCCGCCGGCGAATTTCCACTTGTTGGCCGTGGTGTCGTCGAAGGTGCGGTCCGCGTCGATGAAGAACATCGCCAGGAGGTAGGGGCGGAGGCTGCCCTGATCGTGCACGGTCACGGGGATGTTTCCCTGGTTGTCCTGCAGGTCTTCATCGACGACCGGCATCAGCGCGACCGCTGTGGCTTGGTTGTGCAGAGGACTGCAAACCCACGTGCCGTCGTTGGCGATGCCGTTGCGATCGGCGTCGGCGTTCTCGATCGATGTGACGATGTCTTGCCAGCTGAAACAGCTGCCGCCGGCGTTGTCCGTACGCGCGCGCGGACTCAAGATGGTCCTGCAGCGCCTGAGCAGTTTGTCCCACCGAGACGCCGGTCTGCGTCTGGTCGACCGGCAGCAGTGGGTTTTGCGATCCGTCGCGCAGGCACTCGCGCGTGTTCTCGTTTACCGGGCCAACGATGTCGATGTAGCCTGCGTTCGACTGTCCACCGCCGAAGCGCAAGACGGTGAGGAACGGGTCGAGATCGGCCCATGACTCCTGCAAAACGTCGATGCCGCCCTGGGCAGCTTCGGCGATGGTGTGCTCGCCGAGCTCTACGGCGACGCAGAACACGCCGGGGCCGGGCAGCCGCGACCTGGCGAGCCGAGCGGTCGCGCTGGCGGAGATCTCCGGCGAACCGAAACTGAGCCCACTGCCCGGCAGGAGACTGGCGGAGTTCTTGCTCACGGAGGCGATCACCTGCCCGTTGGCGACAGTGGCGACATTCGTGACCAGGCCCAGCGTATTGTTGGCGGCGATGTCTTCCGCCGTCGCGATCGCCACAGCGTCGTCGATGAAGAGCTGTTGCGCGCCGGCCAAGGCGCGCGGCATCGGCCGTGTTTTGGAGTTGGCGCCGCTGCACGAAGATCAATCCGCTGTCCACCACGATGACGAGGAAGGCGAAGATACCGAGGAACGAGAACGCCCAAAAGAGCAGAGTTAGTCCGTCGCGATCGCGGTACAAGCCGCGCCCTGGGCGGCAACGTTTGCGGGCGGCCTTGAGCACGACAGTCCCCCTCGGCAATTCGTCCCTGCACTGAGAAGGACGATGGCCGTCGACCCGCTGTTACCGTCCGCATGCGGATGACGCATACTCAGCGAAGGAACTGTGCTCGTAGGCTGTGGCGGCCCGCCTGCGCCACGCCCCGCTTCGCACGCTGAGGAGCCCATGAAATGACCGACCTCATTCGCACGGAACTCGATCAGCACGGCGTCCTACTCGCTACCTTCAACCGGCCCGAAGTGATGAACGCCATCAACGGGGAGATGGTGACGGCGCTGCAGGAGGTCCTGCGCGATGCATCGGAGTCCGATGACGTTCGCGCCATGGTCCTGACCGGCGAAGGGCGCGCCTTCTGTGCAGGGGCCGATCTCTCGGGGAACAGCCCGGCATCAAGTGGGGGCGGAGAGACGTCACGCCACCGCAAGCTCGATCGACGTGGGGGGTCGGCGCAGACGGTGCAGGCGTTCGCGCAGTGCGATGTACCCGTGATCGGAGCGATCAACGGACCAGCGGCTGGCGCTGGTTTCGGGATCGCCGTCTGTACCGACATTCGGTTCATGGCCGCTTCGGCTCGCATGGGCACGATCTTCGCCAAGCGCGGCGTCGCGACCGACTACGGCACGACCTATTGGTTGCCTCGTATCGTGGGGTTGCAGACGGCGTATCACATGCTCTACACGGGCGAGCTGCTCCGCGCCGAGGAGGCGCTCGCGGCTGGGCTCGTCTACCAGGTCGTGCCCGATGAGGAGCTGCTCGCTACGACTCTGGAGTACGCTCGCGTCGTCGCGGGCGGAGCGCCGCTCGCACAGACGTTGGTTCGGCGGCAGGTGATCCGCAATCAAGAATTGCCGATGGATGAGCTGCTGGAGCTGGAGTGGTCCAGCCAAACGATTGCCATGGGCACCGACGACGCCCGCGAAGGGTTCACCGCCTTCGCGGAGAAGCGATCTCCGGAGTTCAAGGGCCACTAGAGCAGCTAGAGCCGCTCGCCGATCTCAAAGCGACTGATCAGCCGATTCCCGACCAGGATCGAGGCAGCCACCAACAACGCTGCTGCCACTGCGGCGCTGCCGCCACCCAGGTCCGCCTCCAGCGCGCTGGCAGGCGCGGAACTGACGAGGTCCGCCAGCCCGAGCATGTATTGGCGCACGGAGACCCAGCGGGTGCCGTCGAAGATGCTGGGCAGGATCGCTTCCCAGACGAAGACGTAGGCGAGTCCGATCAGCAAGGCGCGGCTGGTGCGCACGCTGAGCGCTACGAAGAGGGCGCAGTAGGCCGTGGCCCCCACCACGACGCCGAGCCCGAACCCCACCGAGATGCCGTGCGGATCGTCGCCGCCCAGGATGATGAGCGACGTGAGTAACGCAGTCGGAAGAGCCAGCGCGATAGTCGCGGCGCTCGCGACGCCGACCTTGACCAGCAGGATGCGCCAGCGTTCGATCGGTTTGGTGAGTAAGTAGACTGCGGTGCCGTCCTCGATCTCGGCGCCCAACGCGGCCGTGCCGAAAATCAGAGCGGTGACCGGCAGCACGATCGCGAGCAGCAACGTATCGAGCAGATCGGGCGCGAACTCGACGGGCGGCGGGTCGACGTGATCGCTGCCGAAGCGATAGAGGATGGCGACGAGCACCGGGATCAGCGCGAGCACGACCAAGAAGAGGGCGCGGCGTCGCCCGAGGAGCTGGCGCAGCGTGAGTGAGATCAGCGTGCGGGTCATCCGCGCACCAGGTACGAGAAGACGCTCTCAAGCGACTCGTCCGCCGGGCGCAGCTCCTGCAGCGTCACTCCCGCCGCGCGTGTGAGCGAGGCGATGGCGGCCGTGAAGGCGTTGAAGTCGTCGGTGCGCACCTCCAGGCCGCCGTCGTTGATGGCGACTGCCGCCACGTACGGCTCGCGAAAGAGCTGGGAGGCCAGGAGTCGATCGTCGCTGCTGCGCAAGGTGAAGACATGGGGCCGGTCGGTCATGAGCCGCCGGATCTGATGGAAGTTGCCCGCTGCGGCGAGCCGCCCGTTGAGGATCACCAACACCTCTTCCGCCAAGCGCTCGACCTCCTCCAGGATGTGGGACGAGAACACGATCGTGCGGCCCTCGGCGGCCAGGTCTCGCAGCATCTCCATCAGGTGAAGCCGTAGGCGGGGATCGGTGCCGTTGAACGGCTCGTCGAGGATCAGCACTTCGGGGTCGTGGACCAGGCTGGCCGCGATCTTGGCACGCTGGCGCATGCCCTTGGAGTAGCCGCCCATCTTGCGGTCTTGCGCGGCCTCCATCTCGACGCGCTGGATCGCCTGGGCAGCAGCCTTCTCTGGGTTCGGCAGTTTGTGCAAGCGCGCGCTCATCAGCGCGAAGTCCCAGGCGCTGAGGAAGGGGTAGACGGCTTCGTTCTCCGGGACCAGGCCGATGCGCGAGAACAGATCTGGGTTGCCCCAAGGGGAGGCGCCGAAGATCGAGACGTCGCCCGACGAAGGCTGGAGGAATCCCGAGATCAGGTGAAGCAGCGTCGACTTGCCGGCACCGTTGGGGCCAAGGATGCCGCTGATGCCGGGTCGAAGGTCGAAGGAGATGTCATTGACCGCGACGACGCCGCCGTACCAGCGCGTCACGTTTTGCAGACGGATCGTGGCCCCATTGCCGCCGCCCGCGTCGATTGGCGTATCAGTCACGTCGAGTGGGGCGCTGGCCATTAGGAGGGACTCCGGAATCGGGTGAAGGCGATCAGGCCGGCAATCCCTCCGTAGACGAAGGCCAGCACGAGATAGACGACGCCGGGGAAGTCGACGAAGGCCAGCACGTCCTCGATATCGCCGCCGGCGGAGCGAAATGTGACGGTCGGGAAGGCGTCGAACAGCCAGAGCGTGAATCCGGTCGTCACGTGAACGGGCGAGAAGAACACGATGTAGCGGGTCAGATCGGCGTCGCTGACATCGACCACGATCTGCGCCGTGGCCCAGGGCACAATGAAGACCACCAGAACCGCGATCACGGCGAGCGAGCGTCGCACCGCGTAGGCGGCGCAGAGGATCCCCAAGCTCGCCAGCATCAGGCTCATGAGCAGACCCGTCGCAATGATGGGCCCGAAGTCGTCGCCGTTCGCCTTGACCCACTCCCAGGCGTCGGAGGCGCCCAGCCAATTGCCGCCGAACATTACGACCTGCGGCAGCAGGGTGACGGCGAGCATCGCGGTGGCCAGCGCCGCCAGCTTGGCGACGGCGTAGTCGACGCGCAGGATCGGTCGCGAAAAGTAGAGCGCAAGCACGCCGTGGCGTCGGTCGTTGCCGACCAGGTCGGAGCTCAGACCGGCCACGAAGAGGGCCATGATGATCTGAATGAACTGGTAGTACTCGTGCGGCCGGATGAATTCGAACTCATCGATCGGGACGACGGCCGCCGTAATGATCTGCACGATCGCCGGGATGAAGGCCAGCAGGATCAGGCCGAAGGCGACGACCTTGGGCAACGCGCCCCGGCCCAGACCGAAAGCGTTGCGCAAGCTGAGCAGGTAGAGCGAGCGGATCGCGAAGGCGCGCCCCAGGCGAGGGCCGTCATAGGGCTGGTAGCCGATGTCGTAGATCTCTCCGCGCGGCGCTGCTTCAGTAGTCGCGGGGCCGGTCATGACTCTTGTCGCGTCCCGCCCGGCGGCGGCGCCGCTTCGAAGAGATCTTCGAGTTGCCGTCGCCGTTGCTCCAGGCGCAGCAGCGACAGATTGAGATCGACGACGCTCTGGACCACGACCTCCTGTGCGAGGGCCACCTGCTCCGGATCAATCTCTAACTCGACCCGACGTCCGTCGGCGGTGGCCGGCAGGCCTTGCTCCGTGAGTCTTCGCGCCAGTTCGTCCGCGCGCTCGTCGACTTCGACCAGCAGGATGCTCGTGATGTCGGTCAGGTCGGAAATTCGACCCGCCTGCAAGAGCTTCCCCTCCTCAATCACGATCAGCGTCTCGCAGACCCGCTCAATCTCGTTGAGCAAGTGCGACGACATCACGATCGAGATGCCGAACTCGTTGCCGGTGCGTTCGATCAAGTCCAGCATCTCGTCGCGTCCCTCCGGGTCGAGCCCGTTCGTGGGTTCGTCGAGGAAAAGTAGGCGTGGGCCGTGTACCAGCGCCTGGGCGAGCTTGACGCGTTGCTTCATGCCGGTGGAGTAGCCGCTCATCTGGCGGTAGCGCTCTTCGTAGAGTCCAACGTGGCGCAGTGTCTCGGCGGTGCGCTCGCGCGCGGCGGAGGTCGGGATACCGCTCATGCGTGCCATATGGACGACGAATTCGGAGGCCGACAGCTCGCCCGGCAGGCAGTCGTGCTCCGGCAGGTAGCCGACGATCTCGCGGATGCGGACGCTCTCGCCGGCCGTGTCAGCCTCAAGCACATGGGCCTGACCGCTGGTCGCGGGCACGAGCCCGAGCAGAATCTTGATCAAGGTGCTCTTGCCGGCGCCGTTGGGGCCGACGAGGCCGATGATCCCCGGTTCGACGGACAAGCTGAGGCTGTCGAGCGCGGTTACGCCGGGGTAGCTCTTGACCAGGTCTTGCGTCTCGATCAGTACCATGCGCGGCGCGCCTCCACGCGCATACTCTAGCCAGCGCCGGGCTCAGAGCCGCGTTAATTCAGCGCTGCAGTTGGCGCTCGGCAGCGCTAGCTCTCGCGCTTGTTTGGCTGGTCACTCGTGGAAAGCTCGCTCCCTGGGTCGCGCGCTTAATCGACAGCGCGCTTCTCGCGCGCTACGCGAACGTCTTCGCGCATGTCACGGGGGTGCGTGGCGCCCAGCGTGACTTCCAGCATCGTGGTGCGGCGCGGCAAGGCGACGGCCAGCACGATCGCCTCGGCGATGTCCTCGGGCATCATCATCGTGGCGCGGGCCGCGGCGTCGGGTGGCAGGGGCCGGTTGTCGAGGATCGGCGTGTCCACCTCGCCGGGGAACACGGTCGTGCAACGAATGCCTTCGGAGCGGACCTCCTCCGTCAGCACCTGCATGTAAGCGCGCGCCGCCGCCTTGGCGGCGCTGTAGGCCACCCCAGCCATGACGTTCGGCCGCAGGGCCGCCATCGAGGAGACGAGCACGACGTCGCCTCCGCCGTTGGCCGACATCGACGGCAGCAGCTCGCGTGTCAGGATCATGGGCCCGAGTGTGTTGACGTCCATCACGGCGCGCCATTCCTCGGCGTCGGCGTAGCGGGGGTTGCGCACCTTCGAGGAGAAGCCCGCGTTGTTGACCAGGATGTCGACGCGCCCGTGCACGGCGAGCACCTCCGCGGCCAGCCGCTCCGCCTCGGAAGGGTCGGCCAGATCGGCCGTGATCGCAGAAGCCTTGTCGCCGATCGCGGCCACCACTTCGTCGAGCGGAGCCTGGCGGCGGCCCACCACGATCACCGTCGCGCCCTGCGCGGCCATCTGTTCGGCGGTGGATCTGCCAATGCCCGTGCCGCCGCCGGTAATCAGGGCGACGCGCCCTGCGAGTGACTGCGCCACGTCGGTGCTCCTTCGTCCCAAGTTCGGGCTATCTCGATCGGGATTCGTTCGAGTCTACGCCGGCAGCCCAGGAAGTTCGCAGGAGAAGGCGAACTCGATCTCCGCGTGCACCGGGACGCCGCCGGTTTGCCCGCCGCCCCAGGAGTTGAAGACCGCCGAGTAGATGCCCGGCCCGCCCGCGACGGCGAGGACGACGTCCTCGGGTCCACGCAGGGCTTGCCAGTCACCGCTCTGCTCAGGGATGGGACGCATCGGCGCGTAGCTACTGAGCGTGGAGCGTGGCGTCGCGGCGAGGTCGGCCAGTCGTTCGCAGACGGTCTCGCGCGTCAGTCCCGCTTTGGCTAGGACACCCGCGTGCAGCGGGTTGAGCATCACGATCACGGCGCCGCGGCCGAACTGGGTGTTGTTGGCGCCCGCGTTCGCGATCGACGCGGCGACCACCCGCAAGACTCGCTCCGCTCCCTCCGGATCGTCGCCGTCGGTCACGGCGATCACGGAGTGCGGCGACTCGACGCCGACCAGCGTGACCGCCGACTGCTCCGCGTCGTAGCCGAAGGAGGTGTGTAACGGAGCGAACGGGCTCTCCTCTTCCGCCTCGGCCAGGCAGCAGGTGAATTTCCCCGGCTGCCCCAGCACGGCCATATCGGAGACGCCGGGCCGCGCGCCGCCGATGTTGATCAAGACCAAGCGCAGCGCCCGGCCGATGCTGGCGTTGGCGCGGTGTCCGGGCCCCAGGGCGCCCCAACCGGACGCGATTGGCCCGCAGACCTCGCGCGCCGGGCCGTTGACGATGATCGCTGGGCCGAGGGCGTGGGTGGTCTGTTGCATCTCGCCAATGTCGAACTCGGGCTGGCAGACGGCGCGTACGGCGGCCAAAACGACGGGAAAGTGCTCCGGGCGGCAGCCCGCCATGACGGCGTTGATTGCCGTCTTCTCGACGGTGGCTTTGCCCCAGCCGGGGCCGATCACGCCGAGGATCACGTCGGGATCGACATCGGTGCCGGCGAGCATCGTTTCGACGCGCTCTTCGGTCGGGATGACGACGGGGAGCCCGTCAGTCCACTCACGCAGGTGGAAGAGTTCGAGCGCCGATCCCTCGTCGGGTGCGGTGTGGCGAGCGGCCTGCAATGTCACGTGGGTGAGCCGTTCAGCAGGGCGATGATGCCCGGCGCGGCCTCGCGTGCGACCCGCTCCAAGTTCGCCTCGCCGGTGCCGGAGCAGGGGTGGGGCAGCACGTAGCGCGGTATGCCGGGCATGCCCGCCGCGCGCGCGACGAAGTCGCCTTGCTCGACGAACTCTTCCGTGATCAGGGCCACGGCCGGGAGACCGGCCTTGGCGAGCATCGCTCCATCACGCACGGTGCCGGATGTGCAACTGCCTCAATGGCCCCAGACCGAGATCACGGCGTCGCAGTCTTCCGTGATCGCGGTGAACTGCTCGTCGGTGATGGGCAGCACGTTGGCCTTCTGATAGCGATGCAGCGTCGCCTGCGGCAGCAGCTCGCCGAGTACGTCCGCCAGCTTGCCCATGAAGCGCGTGCCGTCGGGGAAGGAGTTGGCGATCAGGGCCAGGTTGAGCGGTCCGTTGGTGTCGGCGAAGAGCTCGTAGGGCTCGACTTCGATCCCCTGCTCGGCTTCGGGATCCAGGAATTTGACGGTCATATT
>CAUYZA010000132.1:0-8140 GCA_963577225.1 Dehalococcoidia bacterium
CTCGACCGCGCCCGGCTCGTAGGCCTTGGGCATCTCGGCGGCGGGAGTGCTGGTCATTTGTTCGGTCTCGCTTTAGGGGTTGGGGCCGTTTGGCATCTTAAGGGCTGGGCCGTTTGGAAAGTGCGTGCGGCGTGCGTCATCGGAGGCGCTGGCTGTGGCCGGCGCGGCTCAGGAGTCAGCGCACGCACCGGTCACAGCGTGGGTACAGCGACGGTATCTACGATCTCGACCACCCCTGCCTGGCCTCCCCCGCCCGACCCCTTGGCCGGGCCTGCCGCCCTCAAGGCGGGGCCACGTCGTGCGTTGCGTGCCTCCTCGAGGCGTTGCAAGGTCAGCATGGCGAGGCGTGTGTCGCTGGCGACCCGGGCCGGATCCTGCACCGCGACGCGACGCTTGAACAGCCAATAGGTGAACTCTTTCAGTTCGGTTAGCGAGATGCGGTCTAGCTGGGGGCGCTCTTCCTCGTTGCGGAACTCCTCCAGCAAGGAGTCGCGGTCGTTGCCGTAGATGCGGCGGAAGACGTGGTTCATCGAGTCGCCGCGACGGTCGTTGGTGAGGATGCTGCCACCGCGCTCCTTGTGGATGCGCTCCTCGATCGTGAGCTGCAGCGCCTCTTCCAGCCGAATGCCGTACACGAAGTTGAGATGGGCGCGGTATTTGGCTGCGCCCAGACGTTCCTTGAACGTCTCTTCGTCCATGCGCTGCGGAAGCTGCTCTTCAAGCAGCAACGCTTCCACCTCTAGCTGCGGCAATACGCCGGCGTCCAGCCCGGCGTTGCAGAGCCGTTCTGCCAAGACGAGCCAATCGAAGGCCTCGCCGCCGTAGAGGTAGCGGTAGTCGCGCTCGTCGACGGTTTCGGCATGGACGTCCCAGGCCGCGATGGCGTGGAGCAGCCCGTCGAACCATGGTGTGCCGCCGCGCACGTCGTGCAGGAACTGGTCGACCAGGGCCTGCGCGTTGCGCTGGCTGATGGCCGAGTCCGGCTCGGGCGGAGCGGAGGACTGCTCAGCTTCCGGCTCGAGCGGTTCGATCGTCGGTTCCATGGGCGCCTTACGGGCCATCTCAGCGCCCCCCCTTCTTGCGCTTCTTGTTCGAGCGCGCTTTCGGAGGGGATGAGGTGCCGGAGGTGGCGGGGGTGCCCGATGCCCCGCCGTTGGCGTGGTCCGTCTCGTCGCCGTGGCGTTCCACGATCGTTTGCACGCCGACTGCCTCGGCGGCGGTCCCGACTCCGCTGGCGGCACCGCTGTCGAGTCCGACCGCGGCCTGCTTGCGGGCTATCGCGCGGCGCTGCTGGCGCGTCAGGTTTTTGCCGGACTCATCTGGCAGGGCAGTATCGGCGTCCGCGCTGGTGGGGGCCGCGGCGGGCACGGCGCGGCGTCGGGACCGGCCACGAGCCGCTGTGCCGCGGGGGCCACGCTTCGGGCTTGCCGCCTTCAGCGCTTGGACGGTCGCGGGCGCTGGGCTGCGGTTGATCTGGATCCGAGTCAGGGCGCGCACGCTTTCGTTGCGGATCCCAGCGGTGAGCTGATCGAACATGTCGAACGCTTCGCGCTTGTACGTCACCAACGGGTCCTGCTGACCGTAGGCCTGTAGCCCGACGCCTTGGCGGAACGTGTCCACCTCTGTGAGGTGCTGGACCCAGAGCCGGTCGATCGTGCGCAGCAGCACGAGGCGTAGGACGTCGTGCATGCGCTCGTCGCCGACGTCGGCCTTCTGGGCGTCGAGTCGGCCGCCGATGTAGTCGACAAGCGCCTCAGCAACGCCCTCGAAGTCGGCTTCAGCGACGGAGCTCTCATCGAAGTCGTCCAGAGGCAACAGTCCGCCGAGCTCGTTCCAGAACTCATCCTCATCGAGATCGTCGATCGGTCCCTTTGCGGCGAACGCGCCGATCACCTCGTGAATCTCTGCCTCCACCATGTCCAGCGCGATCGCCTCGACCTCATCGCTCGAGTACAGGATCTTGTCGCGCTCGACATAGATCACTTCGCGCTGGCGGTTGATCACGTCGTCGTACTCGACGAGGTGCTTGCGCGTGTCGAAGTGGTAGGCCTCCACCTTTTGCTGGGCCTGTTCCAGCGCCTTGCCGACCATGCCGGATTCGAGCGGCATGTCGTCGTCCATGCCCATCTTCTCGAGCATGCCGGGCAGCCAGTCGGGCGTGAAGCGCTTCATGATCGGGTCCTCGAAGGAGACGAAGAAGCGAGACTGGCCGGGGTCGCCCTGGCGGCCGGAGCGGCCACGGAGTTGGTTGTCAATCCGGCGCGACTCGTGACGCTCGGTGCCCAGCACCGCCAGGCCTCCGAGGTCGGCGACGCCTTCGCCCAGTTTGATATCGGTGCCGCGCCCGGCCATGTTGGTCGCGATCGTCACGGCGCTCTTGAGTCCGGCGTCGGTCACGATCGCGGACTCACGTTCGTGCTGCTTGGCGTTGAGCACGTTGTGCTGGACGCCGCGCCTGCGCAGCATGTCGGAGAGCCGCTCGGATGCCTCGACGGAGCCGGTGCCGACGAGCACGGGCTGGCCGGTCGCGTTGAGATGCTCGATTTCGTTGACGACTTCGCGGAACTTGGCTTTCTCCGAGCGGAAGATCAGGTCCGCCTCATCGACACGTTCGACCTCCACGTTGGTCGGGATCACGACCACGTCGAGCGAATAGATCTTGTGGAATTCCTCGGACTCGGTCGCCGCAGTGCCAGTCATGCCGGACAGCTTGCGGTACATGCGGAAGTAGTTCTGGTACGTGATCGTGGCGAGCGTCATCGTCTCGGGCTCGATCTTGACGTTCTCTTTGGCCTCGATCGCTTGATGCAGCCCTTCCGAGTAGCGGCGCCCGTCCATCATGCGCCCGGTGAACTCGTCGACGATGATGACCTGGCCGTCGCGGACCACGTAGTCGCGGTCGCGTTGGAACATGAACTGCGCGCGCATGGATGCTTCGAGGAACCGCGTCATGCGGGCGTTTTCGCCCTCGAAGAGATTGTCGATCCCGAGCGCTCGTTCGACCTTCTCGATGCCGGACTCCGTCAGGGAGACCGTGCGGGACTTGAGCTCGCTGGTGAAGTCGGCTTCCGGCTGCAGGGTCGGCACGATGTGGGCGAAGGTCTGATAGGTGTCCAGGCTTTCGCCGGACTGGCCGCTGATGATCAGCGGCGTGCGAGCCTCATCGATCAGGATGTTGTCGACCTCGTCGACGATCGCGAAAGCCAAGCCCCGCTGCACCTTGCGGTCCCGCTCCACCACCATGTTGTCGCGCAGGTAGTCGAAGCCGAACTCGTGATTGGTGCCGTACGTGATGTCGGCGGCGTATGCCTCGCGCCGCGAGACCGGGCGCAGGAACTGAAGGTCGCCGAGCGCGGCGCGGCGTTGGCGCTCCTCGTCGTCGACTTCTTCGTCGTCTTCGACGCGGGTTGGGTCGTAGGTCGGGTCGTAAAGAAACGAGGCCTGGTGCTGTAGCACGCCGATACTGAGGCCGAGCGCGTAGTAGATCTCGCCCATCCAGCGGGCGTCCCGTTTGGCGAGGTAGTCGTTGACGGTGATGACGTGTGAGCCGTCGCCCTCAAGCGCGTTGAGATAGACGGACAACGTGGCGACGACGGTCTTGCCCTCGCCCGTGCGCATCTCGGCGATTTTGCCCTGGTGCAGCACGATACCGCCGATCAGCTGCACGTCGTAGTGGTGCATCTCCAGGTGTCGCCGGCTGGCCTCGCGCACGACGGCGAACGCCTCAGGCAGGATGTCGTCCAGGTCCGCGCCGTCGTCCAGCTGCGCACGGAAGTCGACCGTCTTGGCTCGCACGGCGTCGTCGCTGAGTTGCTGAATCTCCGCTTTCCACGCGTTGATCTCTTCCACGGCCGGTTGCAGCCGCTTCAGTTCGCGTTCGTTGGGGTCGCCGATGACCCGCTTGGCTCGGTCGAAGAGTCCCATTGCTTCCTTCAGGCGTCGCTCGCTACGTCGTGCCGGGGCGCGTATGTGGCCCCGGCGGGCCCGCACGAGGCAGACTGACGCACAGTCCCAGAATAGCGGTGGCCGAGGCGCCGCGCGCGTTCTTGGAGTCAACTCTTTGCGATCCGCCGTGGGAGTGAGCCGATTAGCCCCGCTCGAAGAGCTCGCCGACGGAACGCCCGTCGTGGATGCGCTGGATCGCCTCGCCCAACAGGGGTGCCACGCTCAGCGTGCGGATGCGTTTGCTGTGTTTCGCCGACGGCAAGGGGAGGGTGTCCGTCACCAGCAGCTCCTTGAGCGGGCTGCCGTCGATCCGCTCGATCGCGGGGCCGGAGAGCACGCCGTGGGTCATGGCCGCGTAGATCTCGCGGGCGCCCTGCGCCTTGAGCAGGCTGGCGACCGCGACCAAGGTGCCGGCCGTATCGACCTCATCGTCGATGATGAGCGCGTCTTGGCCGTCGACTTCGCCGATCAGGTTGAGCACCTGGGCGCTGTCGTCGTTCGATACGCGCCGCTTCTCGGACAACGCCAGCGGGGACTGGAGCATGTCGGCCAGGTTGCGGGCGCGCTTCGCCGCGCCCAGGTCGGGCGCCACGACGACGCCGCGGAACTCGCGTTCGGAGAAGTGGTTGGCGATCAGGTTGAGCCCGGTCAGTTCGTCGGTGGGGATGTTGAAGAAGCCTTGGATTTGGCCCGCGTGCAGATCCATCGTCAGGACTCGGTTCGCACCCGCCGTCTCGATCAGGTTTGCGATCAGCCGGGCCGAGATGGGGACGCGGGGTTGGTCCTTCTTGTCGGAACGGCCGTAGGGGAAGAACGGCAGCACGGCGGTGATCCGCCCGGCGCTGGCGCGACGGGCGGCATCGATCATGATCAGTAGCTCCATGAAGTACTGGTTAACCGGTGAGGCGGCGGGTTGAACGATGAAGACGTCGCGTTCGCGCACGTTTTCTTGGAGCTGAACGAAAACGTTGCCGTTCGAGAATTCGAACACGTTGGCCGCGCCGACCTGCAAGCCCAGATGGGAGCAGATGCGGGCCGTCAACTCGGGGTGGGCGTTGCCGCTGAAGATTGCGGGGCCTTGTAAAACCACTCCGCGCCGCTCCTTTGCGATTGCCGTGGGGCGCGCCGATTGTGCGGCGCCGAGTCTTGGTTGCATGCGGTTCAAGACACCGTTTGCGAGCGCCAGTCGGTTCGCGCAGGCTCCGTCCGCCCCTGAAGTATCCTGTCGTGAGGGGACCGGAGCAAGATTATCGCCAACGGACGCTGATCGCGGCTCTGCGCCCGCGAGTAGCGGAATGACACCAGAAGACAGAAGGGGTGTGTATGAGCGCAGAGGCCGCGTTGACGGGCCTTTAGCCGGGGTCGTACACTAAGTCTCGGCTGCACATGCCCAGAAATATTCTCCTAGCTGAACGGTAGAGCGCGACTAGCGTCCCGCCTTGCGGGGTTCGCTGCATTCGTGACGGAGTGTCTTTCCCGGTGATCCTTTCCACGTCTCTCGCCCCACCGACTCCTGTAACGCGCACGTCGGGCGGTTCTCCCTGCCCGGCTCCCGCGTTGGACCCCGCTACGGCGGGGATCCCGCACACCACTGCCTAGGCACCAAGATGCCCGCCCCCGCTGATCGGGTTGGGGGAGCGGTGCGTTTGTCAGATCCGTCACCCGGTCAGCAGCACAGATTGGTTAGGAGAGAGCTTCCCGATGACGACGGCAACCCCATCCTCCGGAGCTCCGCGGTCGGCCGACTTGGTCCCGCGTGTGTTGGTCCCTGAAACGAAACGCTTCTATTCGAGTATCCCGGAACTGCAGGAACTGCCCAATCTGATCCGGATACAGCTGGACTCCTACCGCTGGTTCCTCAAAGAGGGCCTGCACGAACTGCTCTCCGAAATCTCGCCGATCCAGGATTTCACGGGCAACCGCATGGAGCTGGTCTTCAGCGAGTATCGTCTGGGCGACTTGCCTCGCTCCGAAGTTGACGAAGACATCCCCTTCGACGAGCTGCTGGCCAAGGTCAATCCGCCCTTCTCCGAGCACGACTGCCGCCAGCGCGACTTGACCTTCGCTGCGCCGCTGCGGGTCACGGTCCAACTCATCGTCAAGGAGAGTGGTGAGATCAAGGAGCAGGAGCTGTTCTTTGGCGACTTCCCCTTGATGACGCCGAACGGCACGTTCGTGATCAACGGCGCGGAGCGCGTCGTGGTCAGTCAGCTCGTGCGCTCGCCCGGTGTCTACTTCGCCACGACGCAGGACCCGAACACAGGCCGCTTGCTCTGCTCGGCCAAGTTGATCCCGAATCGCGGCGCCTGGTTGGAGCTGGAGACCAGCGCCAAGGACATCCTCACCGTCAAGGTGGACCGCAAGCGCAGGATTCCGGTCACGACGCTACTGCGCGCGATCGACACCGACGAGGAGATCGAGGACGACACGCTGCTCGGCACCGATGAGCGCGTGCGGGCGATGCTCGAGGACGTCGACACCAACGAGCTGCACCACTTCCTGGACAGCACGATCGCGAAGGAGCCGGCCCCGCCCGAGGACGAGGACCGCACCAAGGCCTGGGCCTTGTTGGAGGTCTATCGGCGGTTGCGCCCGGGTGACCCGCCCACGCATGAGAACGCGCGCGGGCTGCTAGACAGCCTCTTCTTCAATCCGCGCCGCTACGACCTGGGTCGGGTCGGCCGGTACAAGCTCAACGGACGGCTGGCCGACGTCGACACCGAACAGCGCACGCTTTCGCAGCATGATCTGGTCACGATCATCCGTCAGCAGATCCGGATCAACAACGGCGAGGACCGCCCCGACGACATTGACCACCTCGGCAACCGCCGTGTGCGCGCCGTGGGGGAGCTGGTGCAAAACCAGTTCCGGGTCGGTTTGTTGCGCATGGAGCGTGTCGTGCGCGAGCGCATGACGATTACGGATCCGGATCAAGCGACGCCCAGCGCGCTGATCAACATCCGCCCCGTCGTCGCCGCAATGAAGGAATTCTTCGGCGGCAGTCAGCTCAGCCAGTTCATGGACCAGACCAATCCGCTGGCGGAGTTGACGCACAAACGTCGGCTCAGCGCCCTTGGCCCCGGCGGCCTCAGTCGTGACCGGGCCGGCTTCGATGTGCGCGATGTGCACCACAGCCATTACGGGCGCATCTGCCCGATCGAGACGCCGGAAGGCCCCAACATCGGCCTGATCGGCAGCCTCGCCACCTTCGGCCTAATCAACGAGTTCGGGTTCATCCAGACGCCGTACCGGCGAGTCATCCGTGAGCTGAGGCTGCGTGACCGGAAGATCGTCGGCGCGATTCTGAACGAGGATATCGAGGGACCTCGCGGCGGGCAGATCGCGAGCTCCGGCGAAGAGATCACGGAGGCGCTGCGCGACCGTCTGCAGGCGGTCGACGGTCTCACGACCGTGGACGTGAAGCCCTTCGTCTCCACGGAGGTGGAGTACCTGACCGCGGACCAAGAAGACCGCTACATCGTAGCCCAGGCGAATGCGCCGGTCGACGAGGACGGATTCTTCATTCAGGAGCGGGTGGAGGCCCGCGCGGGTGAGCGCTTCGAAGAGGTTCCGCCGGAAGAGCTGGACTACATGGACGTCTCGCCGCGGCAGATCGTCTCGGTCGCCGCGTCGCTGATTCCGTTCCTGGAACATGACGACGCGAACCGCGCGCTGATGGGCTCTAACATGCAGCGCCAGGCGGTGCCGCTCCTGCGTCCGGAGGTGCCGCTGGTGGGCTCCGGGATGGAGCAACCCGCCGCGCGCGACTCCGGCCAGGTGATCCTGGCCGAGGAGGACGGCGAGATCGTCAGCGCGACCGCGAAGCGGATCCGCGTCAAATACAAGAGCGGCGCGGAGAAGGACTACCCGCTGCTCAAGTTCATGCGCTCCAACCAAGGCACTTGCATCAACCAGCGCCCGATCGTCAATGGCGGCGACAAGGTCAAGCAGGGCCAGCCGTTGGCCGACTCGTCCTCCACCGACAAAGGAGAGCTGGCGCTCGGTCAGAGCGTGTTGGTCGCCTTCATGGCCTGGGAGGGCTACAACTTCGAGGATGCGGTCATCCTCTCCGAGGGGCTCGTTCGGGACGACAAGTTCACCTCGATCCATATGTCGAAACATGAGGTCGAGGCGCGCGAGACGAAGCTGGGCTCCGAGGAGATCACGCGCGACATCCCCAACGTGGGTGAAGAGT
>CAUYZA010000133.1:0-8045 GCA_963577225.1 Dehalococcoidia bacterium
GCGACGGGGCGCTCGGCCGGCAGTCTGGCCTGGGCGGGGTTATTCAACACGTACTACTGGATCGACCCGACGGCGGAGCTGGCCGGGGTGATCTGCATGCAGGTGCTGCCCTTCTTCGACGGGCCCTGCATCGACCTCTTCGAGCGTTTCGAGCGGGCGGTCTACGACTCCGCCTAGCCGAGCTTGCTGGTAGCCTCCGCCGCGCCGAGGGCGCGTCAGCGAAGGAGTGCGGACGATGGACGCTGTTGAACTGAAAGAGACCTTGGGCGGGGGCGGGCACGTCTTTGGGTGCATGGTTTCGGCGATGGCGTCGACGCGCTGGGGGCGCTCGCTGGCCTCCAGCTCGCTCGATTTCGTCGTGATCGACAGCGAACACGGCTCCCGTGACCGAACCGAAATCCAACAACTCGTAGGCATGTTACGGCAGGCCGAGATCACGCCGATCGTGCGCGTGCCGGTGCCGAAATCGGAGTGGGTGGCGATGGCGCTCGACGCCGGGGCGGCGGGGGTGCTGGCGCCGTATTGCGAGACGGTGGAGGAAGTGCAGGCCGTCGTCGCGACGGCCAAATGGCACCCGCTCAAGGGCGAGTACCTCACCCGCGCCGTGCGGGACGGGGTCTTCCCCAGCGACGCGACGAAGGAGTACCTCCAGAACCGGCACAAGGAGTCGATCGCGATCATCGGGATCGAGTCACGGCCGGGACACGAGAACCTCGACGCGATCCTCGCCGTCGACGGAATCGACGGCATCTTCATCGGCCCCAACGACATGTCGACCTCGCTCGGCATCCCGGACGATTACGCCAACCCCGCCTACCTCGAGGTGCTGGAGGACATCATCGC
This sequence comes from Dehalococcoidia bacterium, assembly GCA_963577225.1. Lineage (GTDB taxonomy): Bacteria > Chloroflexota > Dehalococcoidia > Bin125 > Bin125 > JAPUIR01. The sequence continues at coordinate 844 of CAUYZA010000133.1, forward strand.
GAAGTCAGAAGCGCGCGGAGTGCCGGTCATGATCCACCAGCAGACGATCGAGACCTCCAGCAAGGCGATCGAGTTGGGCGCCCGCTTCGTGATGCATTCAACCGACGCAGGCTTGCTGCGCAGCGCGGCGCTGGAACAGATGAACGCACTGCGAGAGGTGGCGGGGGGCGCCGCGCGGAACGCGCGCAACAAAGTCGACACGGTCTAGCGGATCGCTGAAAGAGCAGCGGCGGCGGGTCAGGCGTCGCGTGGGGCGCGCAGCCGTCGCCTGTGATAGCCGGTCGCCCCGTCCGGCAGGGCCGGCCGGATCTCGGCGATCTGCGGGACACCGTCACCATCGACGGCGCGCACGGCGAGTAGGTGCTCCTGGGGCAAGGCGTCTAAGTCGAAGGACCAGAAACGCCAGGCGAGCGGGTCGAGTTCGTCACGCAGTGTGGCGGGCGACCAGGTCTGGCCGTCGTCGATGCTGACCTCGATGCTGGCGATGCGGCGATCGCCGGCGAAGGCGATGCCCTGCACGCGTTCGTTGCCGGTCACCGTGCGGCGCCCGCCAGCCGGAACGTCGATGCGGAACATCGTCTGAATTCGGGCTTCTTCGGACCAGCCACGCTGCGGCCAGAAGCCCAGGACGTTGCGCAAGCTAAGGGTAATGCGTGAAATCCACTTGGGGTTCTTGATCCCGTAGCGCCCCGGGGCGAGCAAGCGCAGCGGGAAGCCGTGCGCATCGGGCAGCGGCTGCCCGTTCATCTCCCAAACGAGACGCACGCGCGGATCCAGAGCGTACTCGAGTCGATGGCTCTCGAGATAGCCATCGGCCGAGACGAAGACCACATGCCTCGCCTCAGGCTGGACTCCGGCGAGATCAAGCACGGTGCGCAACGAGGTTCCGCCCCACCGCGCATTGCCAATCAACTGGTCTCCGAGTTCGTAGCTGATGCACATCAGTGTGTTCATCGACACTTCGCACGGCAGCTGACGCAACTCAGGCAGGCTCAGCATGAGCGGGTTGTCGACTAGCCCTTCTAGTTGCAGGCGCCAGGAATCCCCGTCGACACGTGGGTCGAAGAAGTTCTTGGAGACGGTGTAGAAGTCATCATTGGACAGGACGGGGTCCGGCAGCCGACCGATGATGACGCGGCGGACGCCCGTACGCGTCGTGTCCCAGACGCTGCGCCCTAGGAACGCCGCAGCGACCAAGCTGACGCCCAGACTGCTCCATCCGACGAGGAATCGACGCCTAGTCAACGCGGTCCCTCGGGCGGGCCGGGGACGGCGCACGCGATCGCCCGCCCAGGCCAAGCCAACAGCGTGACTGATCGCGACATAGAGCGCCGTCAGCAAGAGCGTTTGCCAGAGGTACGTACCCCAGCGACCCGCGTCGAGTACAGAGACGTCCGCGATCAGGTCGAAGACGGCCGCAGCCGCGATGAACAAGGCGAACACGACCCCGAGTTGGATGGCCGCGAACTCGCGTCGCGTTTCCCAGCCCGCGTTCGGGCGCAGCCGCCCGGCGGCCCAGGCCCAGACCCACGAGTAGACGAGGAACTGGAGGGTGATGGTGGCGGCGAGGGCGGCGGCCTTCGCCTCGCCCACGAGATTGAGCAGCGTCGAAAAGCCCTGCGTGGACAGCACCGAGCTGCTGGCGTCTGTCAGGATCGTTCCTAGAAATGGCGCGTCGGTCTCACGCGCGAGCAGGATCGCGAGCGCGAGCGCCGCGAGCCCGCCGGCGGCGGCGGACACGACACGACGGCCGGCGGCTCCCAGCGGCTCAAACGCGGCCATGCGTGCGTCCATCTGGAATCGCATCCGTTCGTCTAGACGTAGGATCCTACGTGATACGTAGTGGAGCGGTTTTGAATGGCCCAACCCTGGCGTGCACCGCGTCGAATCATCGTGACCGGCCTGGCGTTCGGGATCGCGTTGCTGCTGGCGTTAGCCGCGATCCTGGACGATGCCTCGCCGCAGGCCGGAACGGGCACCACCGCCGCCTCGCTGGGCACCGATGGCTGGCAGACCTATTACACGGCAGCGGGGTGAATTCGAAGTCGATCTGCCGGACGTGCCTCGCCTGACGAGCGTCGTGGGACCGGGCTCGGTCGTCGAGGGCGCGCCCGGCGTCGCGCTGGTCAGCGTCGCGGGCATGGTCACCTACGACGTGCTGGTCTACGAGCTTGGTGATCCCGCTACAGCCGCGGCCGCCGCGGCCATCCTGAACGACGCGCTGGAGCTCTCGATCCGCGCGCGGCTTGAGCCGGGGCTGCAAATCACTCAAGCAACGATCGGGGACTCGCCTGCCACGCAGTATCGCTTCTCACTCGCCGCGGAAACGACCACGTTGATCCGGCTGGGCGCGGTCGGGTCGCAGTTCGTTCAGCTCACGGTCGCCGTCGACGCGGCGCAAGCCGAGCGCTTTTTCGACTCCTGGCAAACAGAGGCATCGACGGCTGATTCGCGCTAGCTGAGCAGGCTGCGGATGCGCGCGATCGCTCTGCGAATGTTCTCGGTGCTGTTGGCGTAGGAGATCCGCAGGTAGCCCTGCCCGTATGAGCCGAAGCTGGTGCCCGCGACGGTGGCCACGCCGACCTCTTCCAAGAGCTTGTCCTGCAACGCCTGGGCGCTGAAGCCCGTCTCGTCGATGTTGGGGAAGGCATAAAAGGCCCCCGCCGGCTGCACGCAGCGAAAGCCGGGCACGGCGTTGAGTTCTTCGACGACGACGCTGCGTCGGGAGTCGAACTCGGACACCATCGCCTGGACGGCGTCTTGCGGGCCTTCGAGCGCGGCCAGCCCCGCATGCTGCGTCGCCGCGTTGGGACAGGAGTAGCTGTTGATCGCCAGGCGCTCCGCGTGCGGCAACAGCGTCCGAGGCCAGAAGCTGTAGCCGAGCCGCCAGCCGGTCATGGCGTAGGTCTTGCTCCAGCCGTTGAGCACGATCAAGCGGTCGCGGATCTGGGGATAGTCGAGCAGGCTGACATGCTCCCGCCCGTCGTACAGGATCTGGTCGTAAATCTCGTCGCTAAGGATGGCGACGTGGGGATGCTGTTCAAGTCCGGCCACCAGGCTGTCGATCACGTCGCGACCGACGACCCCGCCGGTGGGGTTGCCTGGGCTGTTGAGGATGATCAGGCGCGTCTGCGGCGTGATCTGGGCCAGCACCTGGTCCGGGTCAAAGGCGAAGCCGCTCTCCTCTTGCAGCGCGATGGGGACCGGCGTGGCGCCGCTGTAGGCGATGACCGATTCGTAGATTGGAAAGCCGGGGTTGGGGTAGAGAATCTCGGCGCCAGGCTCGCCGAACATGAGGATGGCGAAGAACATCGTGACCTTGCCACCCGCGACGATCAGGACCTCGTCGGCGGAGACAGGGTTCTCCAGCCGGGCGCTCCACTGCCGCGCGACGGATTCCCGCAGTTCGGGCAGCCCCGCCGCCGGGGTGTAGCCGTGCGCACCGGCGTCCAGCGCATCCTTGCCAGCCTGGACGATGTGTTCGGGTGTGCGGAAGTCGGGCTGGCCAATGCCGAGGTTGATCACGTCGACGCCTTGTTGGCTGAGCGCGTTCGCGCGGGCAAGCACCTCGAAGGCGGACTCCGTGCCCAGGCGTCCAAGCGAGGCGGCGAGCTGTAGCTGGTCGGCCGCGGGGTCCGTCATGGTTCTTCCTTGCACAGGGAACGTCGGTCAGACGCGCGGTCCGGGGCGGCTAGGGTAGGCGACGCCTCACTGACCGGCGAGTCGATGGCACAAGTCGCTCGAGCGAGTCGACGGGGTTAGCCAATTCGAATGGACTCGGTGGGGTAGCGGTAACGCGCTTGTGGCCGGTCGGGCACGGAGAGCGCGACCATCAGTGGCCCAAGGCGTCCAATGAACATGAGCACGATCAGGATATAGACGCCCGACGTCGAGAGGACGGGGGTGACGCCCTGCGACCACCCGACGTTGGCGGCGCCCGACATCACTTCGAATAAGAGCGGCAGGAAGGGCAAATCCTCGCTGATCTCGAGCGCCCAGACGCCCGCGATGAGAACGGCCAAGCCCACGCCGGTGATCGCGATCGCGCGCAGGACGATGGGCTGGGGCAGCTCGCGACCGAAGGCCGTGGCCTGTGAACGGCCGCGAACGGCCGAGAGCAACACGACAACGACGACCATGAACGAGCCGATCTTGATGCCGCTCGCCGTGGAGGTCGACGCGCCGCCGATGAACATCAGGGGCAACATGAGTGCGGTGGTGGCGTCGCTGATCTGCGAGATATCGACCGTCGTCATGCCCGTGGTGCGGTTCACGGAGAGGAAGAAGCTACTGGTCAAGACATGGCCTGCTCCGAGATCGCCGAGCACACCGTCGCCGAGTTCGCTGACCGCGAAGACGACTATGCCGAAGAGCAACAGAGCGCCCATCCCGACCACCACGAAGCGCGTGTCCAGGCTCCAGCGGCTCCGGCGGCGGCGAAGGTCGAAGACCGTGAGGAACGAGAGGCTACCCAGCAATGCAGCGACGCCCATGACCAAGATCGGGTACGGCTCCCGGATCTGGCCGGTGAAGCCGGCGAAATCGCCCATCAGATCGAAGCCGGCGTTATTGAAGGCGGAGATCGCGTGGAAGAACGCCTGCCAAGTTCCGCGACCGCCACCACTGAGGTCGATGAACCAGGGCAACAGCAGCAAGAACGTGACGACCTCCGCCACGACGGTGAAGATCATCACTCGTCGCAACAGGATGGCGACGCCACTCGCACCCTGACTGGTCCCGATCAGCTCCATGCCGAAGAACTGCCGGCCGCGCAGGCCGAGTCGGCGCCCGACGATTAGGATCAGCGCACCGGCGTACATCGTCACGCCCAACCCGCCAGCCTGAATCAGCACGAGGATCACGGCCTCGCCGAACCCACTCCAGTGGTTGGCGGTGTCGAAGCGCACAAGTCCGGTCACGCAGACAGCGGACACTGAGGTGAAGAGCGAGTCGCCGAAGCTGGTCCAATCGCGGCTGGTCGATGAGACGGGCAGCGCAAGAAGGAACGCGCCGAACAGGATCAGGAGGGCGAAGGCGGCGATCAGCATCCACGGCTTCGGAGTGATGGAGGAACGCCCTCGCGGACGAATCCGCACGATCTCTGGCCGAATCCGGGCGCGGCGCAGCACGACGTTGCCCGGGCGCCGGTCGTATCCGGCGGGGGTCGTCGAGGCATCGCGGCGGCGGCGGAATCGAGCGAACGACATGAACGGGCTCCGCGCGGAGGCGAGCGAGTCGGCGCCGACGCGGTTCTCACTCCTGATCCGAGTATGGCAGTGGGGCGCGGTCCGGTCGCTTCCGGGTAACGCTCCGATCACGCCGAGCCGCAGTCGCAACGCGGCCCGTCTAGCCTTCGACTTGGGCGCATTCGACGGCGAACCAGAGCGCCATGGAACCGGCCCGATCATCGTGGCCATCGGCGGTGGGGCGCCTGAGGTAGTCGTCCAGCGCCGGCATGGGACCGGTACCGGCGCAGGCATCGCGCACCATGCCACTGTCATCGACGCGCTCGTCGACGGCGGACCACGCATTGGTCAGGGGATCGTGGAACTCGTCGCCCAGCCAGCCCCGCTTCAGGCCGCGAGCCAGGACGTAACCGATCATCGCCGTCGCGGTCAACTCTCGATAGGAGTCCGGCCGGTCGATCAACTGATGCCACGCCCCGAACGGGTCTTGATGTCGTACGAGTGCCTCGAGATGGGCGCGGTGTTTGGTCAGCAGGGCTGGTCGCGAGCAGTGAGCTTCGGGCAGGTACGTCAGCGCCTCCGCGAAACCCAACGCTGCGAAGGCGTTGCCCCTGCCCCAGTAGAAGGGCGAGGCCTTGCAATGCCACCACAGCCCGCTGTCGGGCTGGGCGCTCCACCCCTCGAGCAGCGATGTGAGAACGTCGATGTAGCGCGGATCCGACGTCGCCCGATAGGCGCGGCCCAGGACGGCGGAGGCGAAAAAGATCTCCTCAACGCGGTCGTCGGGATCGATCGGTGCCGGTAGTCCGTCTGGGCCAGTGTCGAGATAGCGAGCGGCGATCTGGAGCTGGGCGTCAATATAGCGACGGTCGCCGGTCGCGTCGCTGAGTTCGTCGGCCCAGACGAAACCGGCGTGGACGGATCCGTCGGCCTGGGCAATCTCGGCGAGCGAGCCCGGTTCGAGCAGCGGTTCGACCAGCTCAACCATCGCAGGAGCCGGGTCTTGACGGTCCGGGGAGAGCTGCTGCAGCCGCAGTCGACCGCTCATGGACACGCCACGGATGTAGTTGACCGGCTCCAGTACGTCGCCGTATTCGGCGGCCAAGATCGCGGCGAGTTCGAGTGGGGAGCGAGGGGACATCGCGCGCTGCCCGTGTCAGCCGCGCCCGATGTAGGGCATTTGCGTGGCCATGACCGTCATGAACTGCACGTTGGCATCGAGAGGGAGGCCGGCCATGTAGAGGATGGCGTCGGCGATGCCCTCGACATCCATGGTCGGCTCGACGGCTCTCGTGCCATCGGCCTGGGGGACGCCGTTGCCCATGCGAGCGGTCATCTCGGTCAGGGCGTTGCCGATGTCGATCTGGCCACAGGCGATGTTGTACTTGCGGCCGTCGAGCGAGGTCGCCTTGGTCAGGCCGGTGAGGGCGTGCTTCGTGGCGGTGTAGGGAGCCGAGTTCGGGCGTGGCCTGTCGGCGGAAATCGAGCCGTTGTTGATGATGCGGCCACCCATCGGATCTTGTGCCTTCATGATCCGAAACGCCTCCTGCGTGCAGACGAAGGAGGCGGTCAGGTTGAGGTCGACGACGGCCTGCCATTGCTCCAACGGCAAATCCTCAAGTGGCATCGCGCGCGCGCCGGAGCCCGCGTTATTGAAGAGCAGGTCGAGGCGACCGAATTCGTCAACGGTCTGCGCGAAGAGCTGGGACACGGCGTCGGCGTCGGTGATGTCGGTGGGGACGACCAGGAGCGACGCACCTTCGGCAGCACGTTCGCGGGTCTCTTCCAGCGCTTCGACGCGCCTGCCCGCCAGGCTCACCGCCCAACCCTCGCGTAGCAGAGCGAGTGCGGACGCGCGCCCGACCCCTGAACCCGCGCCGGTAATGATCGCGACCTTCTGCTTCGCGCTGGTCATCGCGTCGTCCTCCCGGAAACTCAGCCCACGGGATAGCGGGAGAGGGTGTTCTCTTCCTTGGTCATGAACTCGATCAGCGCGGGTCGGCCGTTGGACAACTC
>CAUYZA010000134.1:0-7944 GCA_963577225.1 Dehalococcoidia bacterium
CGTTGGCGTACGCCATCGACGTCAGGATCCCGCTCGACTGCTTGCCCGTCGAGGCCGCGTGCCAGACACCGTCGCCGGCCTGGGTCACGATTACGCGCGCGTAGACGCGACGACCGTCGCTGTTCTCGATCGCGTCTTCCATCACCGCCCGCAGCATCGGTCGCGGCGACGGCTCGCGCCCCAGCATCTTCTGGATCGCCGGTCGCCCGAACAGCTCGAACGCCAGCAGCGACGAGACCGGGTTGCCCGGCAGCCCGATCTGCGGCACCTCGCGCCCGTCCGGCCCCGTGAACTTGCCGAAGGCCAACGGCTTACCCGGCTTCATCCGCACCGTCCAGAAGTTGATCTGCCCCTCGCGCACCAGCACCTCTTTGACGACGTCGAAGTCGCCGCGCGAGACCCCCGCCGACGTCACCAGCAGGTCGGCCTGCTCCAGCGCCTCATGCACCTTCTCCGTCAGCGCCTCTACCGTGTCCCGCGCGATGCCGTAGCGCAGGGCCACGCCGCCGAACTCCTCCACCTGCGCCTGCAGGCCGTACGAGTTCGAGTCGAAGATCTTGCCCGGCTCGGGCTCCTGGCCCGGCACGAGCAACTCGTCGCCCGTCGAGAGGATGGCGACGCGCGGTCGCCGCACGACCGGCAGTTCGGCGATCCCCATCGACGCCGCCACGGCGATCTCGGCGGCGTGCAGCAGCGTGCCCGACTTCAGGATCGACTGGCCCGCGCGCACGTCTTCGCCGCGCGGCCGCACGTTCGCCCCCACACCGGCGGTCTTGAGAATCCCCACCGAGTCGACGGATGACTTCTGTTCCTGGCCCGGGGCGCGATGCCCCTCCTCGTCCGTCTCCTCGAAGGGGACGATCGCGTCGGCACCGTCGGGGATCGGCGCGCCGGTCATGATCCGCACGGCCTGGCCCGGCCCCACCACTCCGTCGTAGATGTAGCCCGCAGCCAGCTCCCCGATCACGTCCAGTCGCACCGACTGGCCGTCGTCGATGGCATCTCCGGCCTCGGCCGTGCTGGCGGCTTGCAGCGCGTAGCCGTCCATCGCCGTGTTCGCCAGCGGGGGGATGTCGAGCGGCGCCACCAGGTCTTCCGCCAACACCTGCCCCGGCGCCGCCGTCAGCGGCTGCGACTCGACGGGCATGCGCTCCACGAGCGACAGAATCTGAGCCAGCGCCTGCTCCACCGAGAGCATGTCGGCGGGCGGCTCCGTCTGGCGTCGGGGCGCTTTCGAGGCCATCAGCGTTCAGTCGGCGTCTAAGTCGAGCGCGATCGAGAGGCAAGTGGTGGTGCGCTTGACGCCCGGCACGGTCTGAATCGCCTCGGTGATGCACGAGCCGAGGTTGTTCAGGTCCGGCGCCTGCAACATCGCGATCACGTCGAACGGTCCCGTCACCGTGTCCACGTCGGTCACGCGGGTGTCGTTGTGCGCCAGCTCGTTCAGCTTCTCCGCCACGGCCTTGGCCGTCCCCACCTCAGTCTCGATTAAGATGTAGCCCCGGACTGCCATACCGATCCTTCTTTCCCGGCGACTGCCCCAGCCGGTGCTTCCACCGACGCGGCCTTGTCGCCCGATCTGGCGCGAGTGTACCAAGGCCGGCCCGCCCGTCCATGTCCCGCGCGAAGAACGCGTGCACCTGGAATTGCTCTCCTGTCCGAGCGTTCGTACAGTGGTCGCGATGACCGCACCCGACCTGCTGGCCCTCGAATCCGAAGCCTTGAGCGCGCTCGAAGCCGCGCCAGACGAGGCCGCCGTCGAGCAGTGGCGCGTCGGCTTTCTCGGCCGCAAGGGCCGCTTGACCGGTGTCCTGCGCGGTCTGCGGGACTTGCCCGACGATGAGCGTGGCGCCGTGGGCGCGGCCGCCAACCAGCTCAAATCCAGCCTGGAAGCCGCCCTGGAAGCGCGCCTCGACGCCTTGCGCGTTGCCGGCTCCGCCGCGATGGCCGACGACCAGATCGACGTCACGCTCCCCGCTCGCCCCCTGCCACGCGGGCAACTCCACCCGATCACGATCACCCGCCGTCGCGTCGAGCGGATCTTCCGCGACATGGGCTTCAACGTCGTTGAGGGCCCCGACGTCGAGTGGGACACCTACAATTTCGACCGCCTGCGCATCCCCAAGGACCACCCCGCGCGCGACATGTGGGACACGATCTGGGTCGACTACGAAGACCCGGAGCTCGATCGACGCATGTTGCTGCGCACCCACACCTCACCGATGCAGATCCGCCATATGGAGACCCACGAGCCGCCCATCCGCGTGATCGTGCCCGGCACCTGCTACCGCTACGAAGCGACCGACGCGACGCACGAATGGATGCTGACGCAGGTCGAGGGCCTCGTGATCGACGAAGGGATCTCGTTCGCCCACCTCAAGGGCACGCTGGAGTCGTTCGTGCGGCGCTTCTTTGGCCAGGAGCTGGAGACGCGCTTCCGCTGCGACTACTTCCCCTTCGTCGAGCCGGGCGCGGAGCTGGCCATCCGCTGGAAGGATCAGTGGCTGGAGCTGCTCGGCTCCGGCATGGTCCACCCCGAGATCATCGAGGCCGCTGGCTGGGACCCGAATCGCTACACCGGCTTCGCCTTCGGCATGGGCATCGAACGGCTGGCGATGCTGCGCTGGGGCATCGACGACATTCGCAACTTCTATCAGAACGACATCCGCTTTCTCAGCCAGTTCCGCGGCGCGGCCAGCCAGGGCGCGTCATGAAGGTGCCGCTGAAATGGCTGGCGGAGTACGTCGATCTCGACCAGTCGCCGCAACACCTGGCGCATCGCCTCTCGATGGCCGGCGCCGAAGTCGAGGAGATCATCCAATCAGGTGCCGCTTGGGAGAACATCTACGTCGGGCGCGTGCTGGAGGTGGAGCCCCACCCCGACGCCGACCGGCTGCGGCTCGTCACCGTCGACATCGCCCAGGACGAGTCCCAGCGTGTCGTTTGCGGTGCGCCCAACGTCGCGCAGGGCCAGACGATCGCCTTCGGTACGATCGGCGCCGCGATCCGCGACGCCTACAGCGACGCCGAGGACGGCGAGCGCAAACTAGTCAAGCTCAAGAAGGCCAAGATCCGCGGCGTCGAGTCGTCCGGCATGGTCCTCTCCGAACGCGAGCTCGGCCTGTCCGACGAGCACGAGGGCATCCTCGTCCTGGACGACGCACTGACACCCGGCACGCCGCTGGCCGACGCACTCGGCGAGACGGTCTTCGAGATCACCCCGACGCCGAATCGCCCCGACCACATGTCCGTGCTCGGCATCGCCCGCGAGGTTGCGGCGCTGACCGGCCAAAGCGTGCGTGAGCCCGCGATCGACTACGAGGCGCCGGGCCCCGACGTGACGACGCAGCTCGCGGTCCGCATCGATGCGCCGGAGCTGTGTCCACGCTTCGTTGCGGGGATCGTCGAAGGCATCACGGTGCAGCCCTCGCCCGATTGGATGCAGCGTTCGCTGATCGCGGCCGGACAACGGCCGATCAACAACATCGTCGACGTCACGAACTACGTCATGCTCGAGTTTGGTCAACCCCTGCACGCCTTCGACTACGACAGCGTGCGTGGTGGCGAGCTGATTATTCGCCTCGCCCAGCCCGGCGAGAAACTGCGTCTGCTCGCTGGCGGTGCGCTTGACCTGACAGACCAGCACCTGCTCGTTGCGGACGCCGAGGGCCCCAGCTCCCTTGCGGGCGTGATGGGCGGCGAGGCGTCGGAGATCAAACCCACCACGACGCGCGTCCTGCTGGAGGCAGCCAACTGGAACGGCGCGCAGATCCGACGCACGCAGACCGGCCTCAAACTGCGCACCGAAGCGGGCGCGCGCTTCGAGAAGAGCCTCAATCCCGAGCTGGCATTGTTCGCCTGGCAGCGTGCCATGCGGTTGCTCGTCGAGACCGGGGGCGGGCAGGCGTCGAGTGGCGTGATCGACGCCTATCCCGGCAGCGGACAGCCCCCGGCCATCCATGTCACCCGCCAGCGTGTCGAGCAGATCCTCGGCCTCGACGTACCGGTCGAGCGGGTCCGCTCCGTGCTGGAGTCGCTCGGCTTCGGCGCGCGCTGGATCCCGCCGGACAAGTACGTCGTCACCGCACCCTATTGGCGCACCGACGTCGCTCTGCCGGACGACGTGATCGAGGAGGTCGGCCGCATCATCGGCTACGACAACCTGCCTAGCAGTGCCCTCGCCGGTGTGGTACCCGAGCCCGAAGCCGATCGTCTCAGCGCCGTGCGCGAAATCGTGCGCGATGTGTTCGTCGCCGCGGGCGGCGTCGAGGTCATCTCCTACGTCACCACCAACGACGAACTCCTGGGCAACGCTGAACACAGCGCGTTGACGGCGTCGCCGGGCCTACGCCTGGCCAACCCGATGAACGCCGAACGGCCCACGATGCGCACGTCGTTGCGCGCGGGGTTGCTGGAGGCCTACGCCGCCAACTACCGCCAGCGCAACGGCCCGCTCTTGCTCTTCGAGATCGGCAAACGCTTCAGTCCGCAGTCGTCCGATCTCCCGCTTGAGCGGACCGACCTGGCGGCCGTGATCGGTGGCAGCAGCCAGGCCGGACCGCACGAGGGTGTCGCCGCTCGCGCGATCGACTTCTTCGACGTCAAGGCGTTCGCCGCCGCGGTCGGAGACGCGCTCGGCGCCGACCTCAGCTATGCGCCCTATGCGGATGGATCCGGCGACCAGGATCCTGCTCTCATCAGCGGCGCGACGGCGCGTGTCTCGCATCAGGATCATCCCCTCGGCTTGGTTGGCCGCATCGATCCAGCGATTGCAGCCGAGTTCGACATCACGCACGAGCTCTATCTCGTCGAGCTCAGCGTCGAGAGGCTGTCGAGTATCGCCCCCCAGATTGACGCCTCATCGCCCAGCCGCTACCCGGTCGTGCGCGAGGACTTCGCCGTCGTCGTGGGCCTCGATGTGAGCGCGACCGATGTCGCGGAAGTGCTCGGCTCGCACGACCTGGTCGAGCAGGTCGAACTCTTCGATGTCTACAGCGGCGACCAGATTCCCCCGGGCAAGAAATCGCTCGCCTACGCCGTCCACTACCGCGCCCCAAACCGCACCCTCTCCGACAAGGAGATCGGCAAGCTACGCAGCGGCGTGATCAAGCAGCTTGAGCGACGCCTCAACGCCACGCTCCGCGCCTAGCCGGCGCAACGATCGGAATCGATCGAGGCGCGAGCGACTTTCGCTTCGAATTTCGGTCGACTGCGTCGCGCCTCACTTGCTTCAGATCGAGCCAAATTGACAAGTCCTTGGCCCCGCTTCAACAAGAAGGCATCACCGCGCCCTGTTCACAAGCGAGGAGCCTTCCCTTGGCCGCCACTACCGACACTTCCGTGCTGACCGACGAGATGCTGCAGCGCTTCCACGAGCGCGCCCCCGGCTACGACCGCGACAACAAGTTCTTCCACGAAGATTTCGAAGAGTTGCGCGACGCCGGCTACCTCAACATCACCGCGCCGACGGAGTTTGGCGGTATGGGACTCAACCTGGCCCAGACGATGCGCGAGCAGCGCAAGCTGGCCTACCACGCGCCGGCGACCGCCGTCGCGGTCAACATGCATATCTACTGGACGGTCCTCTGCGCCGACCTCTATCGCATCGGCGACGAGTCGATGAAGTGACTGCTGGAAGAGGCCGGCAACGGCGAGGTCTTCGCCGCCGGCCATGCCGAGTCCGGCAATGACATGCCGCTGCTCTTCTCGACGACGAAGGCCACGGCCGTCGACGGCGGCCACAAGATCGAGGGGCGCAATCCTTCGGTACGCTCACGCCGGTCTGGACGCGGCTCGGGTTCCACTCCATGGATTCCAGCGACCCGGCGGCACCCAAGGTCGTGCATGGGTTCCTGCCTCGCGACAGCGAGGGTTACCACATCGAAGAGACCTGGGACGCGCTCGGCATGCGCGCCACCCGCAGCGACGATACGGTCTTCGAAGGCTGCATCGCGCCAACGGAGAAGATTGCCCGCGTCCTGCCTGCCGGCCCGGCCGGCATGGATCTCTTCGTGCTTGGTATCTTCGCCTGGGCGCTGGAGGGGGTCTCCAGCGTCTACTACAGCATCGCCAGGCGCGTGCTGGACATGACGCTGGAAGAATTTGCCCAAGAAGACCTCCTTGGCCCTGCCCAGCGGCTCGTACGCCCACTACCCGGAGTACCAGCACGGCTTGGCGGAAATGATCTTCAAGATCGACCCGCTGCTGCCGCACATCGAGTCGGTCCTCGAGGGCTACAGCGAGGCTGTGCTCAACGCCCCCAACTGGACCGAGGCGGATCCGCCCCACTGGGGCGGCGCTGTGATCAGCCTCAAGAAGACCGTCACCGAGCGCGCCTTCGAGACGCCGATCTCGGCGTCGAGCTTGCGGGCGGCTTCGGTGTTGCACGGAAGAGCGAGTTTGAGCGGCTCTTCCGCGACGCGCGCATGGGCCGCATCTACCCGGCGTCCTCCCCGCTGGCCTACGAGTTCGTCTCGAAATTCGCCCTTGGCGGCGTCGGCTTTGGCGACCAGCGCTGGGGCTAGGCCCTCCACCCTCGGCGCGAGTTTCAATCGCGTCGCAGTTTGCCCTAGACTCACGCCGCGAAAAAGCTTCATGCCCGAAAGGAATGCACTGGGGCCTACCGCATCGAGGTCTCCTACTTCGAGAATTGCTCCTGCGACTCCCGTCTGCCCCTGTAACACCTCAGCGCTCACCCAGCCCGCCGACAAGGACTACTGCCGGGTCATCCTCGCCTTCCACGTCGACAGCGGGGAGATCGAAGAGGTCGCTGTCGCAGATCGATCGGTCGTGATCCTGATCGACGCGCCTGGTGAGATGTCGCGCGGCGATTGGAAACTCGGCCTCATCATCGACGACGGCGCTTCGGATGAGCAGGCCGAGAAGCTGCGGGCGTTCTTCGCCGGCGCTATCCCGAGCCCCCTCGCGGCGGTCAGTCCCATGGTCGGCGAGGTCCTCGGCGTGGAGGGCCTCCCGATCGACTACGTCCACGACGGTCTCAACCACAGCGTCAGCGTTGGCAGCGGCGCGGCCTCCGTGGCAATGGAGGATCATGTCCATGAGGGCATGTCGGAACCGGCCAAGCTGGATAACGTTGCGTTGCCCTGGGGCCCCACACTGACCGTGTCGAGGGTGAGCGAGAGCACGGTCAATCTCTTCGGACGCGAGTGGTACCATGTCGGCCTGAACGGAAACAGCGCGCCGATCTCCTGGGCCGGCTAACGCTCCATGAGCCTCTTCAGTGCAGCCCGCCGGCCGTTCGCGTTTCCGGGGAGCGGGATTCAGTTCACGCCCCTGCATGTCTTGCCCTTGCTGCTCGTCGCGGGGCTGGCCTGGGCTTGGAGCGCGGATCGGGCCATGGGCTCGATGCCCGGCACGATGGGCCGCGACGCGATCTCATTCATCGGCATGTGGACGCTGATGATGACCGCGATGATGCTGCCCAGCGCGGCGCCCTTCGCCTCGATGCATGCGCGCACCGTCGCCTCACGCCGCGTACCGCGGCTCGCCCTCTTCGCGCTCGGCTACATCGCCGTTTGGGCCGCCACTGGTGTGCCCGCCTTCGGCCTAGCGCTGCTGGTGGACGAAGTCGTCTCCGCCTCATCGACGGCCGCCACCGTGATGGCGGTGGCGATCTTCGCGGGCTGTGGCATCTACCAGCTCACGCCGCTGAAGGACGCCTGCCTCAGCCATTGCCGCTCACCGATCGGGCACTTACTGCACTACGCCAACTTCAAGGGCGTGACGCGCGATCTGCGCGTCGGCCTCCACCATGGCTCCTACTGCCTCGGCTGCTGCTGGACGCTGATGGTGCTGATGGCCGCCTACGGCTTCATGAACCTCTGGGCGATGGTTGGCATCGCCGGCGTCGTCGCAATTGAGAAGTACTGGGTGCGCGGCGATTGGTTTGCCCGCGCGGTCGGCATCACCGCTCTGGTCTTCGCG
>CAUYZA010000135.1:0-7913 GCA_963577225.1 Dehalococcoidia bacterium
GACGAGCATGATCGCGCTCAACCCGTCGATGCGGGCGCCGATTTGGACGGTCAGGTCTCCGGCGGTGAAGAGCGTGTGCGGATCGAAGCCGATCGCGTGGCCGCGTTCGCCGATCACCCCAATCAGGGTGACGATGGCGAGGATGAACGCGACGCCGATCGCCGCGACGGTGATCTGGCCGGCAAGCTCGGGCCAGCGCCGGCCGATCTCCGGACGCATGGTCGCGAGCACGGTGGTCGCCGCGAAGGAGGCCAGGGGCAGGCAGAGAATCGCCCAGATAATGCTTTGGGGGATCGGCTCGTTCATCAGACCTTGCGCAGGATTTCTCGGGCCACGTGGGTCTTAGAATCGGGCACCATCAGGAGCCGCGGGGCGTAGTCGCCTTCACTCGCTCGGTCCGGCGGGACGAGCAGGCGCACCGCAATGCCTTCCGCGTGGAGCAGCTCTTTCCAGGTCTCGGCGACGTAGCGGTTCGGCGCCCGCATGAATTCAGCCCACATCAGCGCTCACCATTTCAGCAAGTCGATGTCGTCGACAGAGACGGTATGGCGGTTGCGGTAGACGACCATCGCCAGAGCGAGGCCGACTGCGACCTCGGCCGCCGCGGTCGCGACGATGAACATCACGAAGACCTGCGTCGAGAGTGCGACATCGGTGTCGGAGAAGCGGCTGAAGGCGACCAGGGTCAGATTGACCGAGTTCAGCATCAGCTCGACGCCCATCAGAACAGCGATGGCGTTGCGCTTCGAGAGCGCGATGTAGAGGCCGATCCCGAACAGGATGGCGGCGACGACCAGGTACTCTTCGAGGCCGATCACCATCAGTCACCGCCGCCCGGGGTACCGCTCAGCGGCGCTGCGTCGCTCGGTTCGTCCGGCGAGATCAGCCCCTCTTCCAGCAAGCTGGCGTAGTGCAAGGAACCGTCTTCGGGGTCTTCGCGTGCCAGGGCGATCGCTCCCACCAACGCAGCCGTGAGAAGGACGGCGGCGACCTCGAACGGAAGAACGAATTCGTTAATCAACGACTCGCCGATGATGCGGGCTTGGTTGTCGATCGCCTCACCGCGCATCGATCCCCAGTCGGTTTCGAGGCCGATGAAGGTGCCGGCAGCGATGATCAGGCCCATCAGGACCAGGGCCGGCAGTCGCATGCCCGTCTCGGAGTTATCGCGGCCAGCGCGCGGCGTGAGCATGATGGCAAAGAGCATCAATACCGCGATCGCGCCGACGTAGATGAGGATCTGGACAACGGCGATGAACTCCGCGGAGAGCGTCAGGTAGAGCCCGGCGACGCCGATGAAGGAGAGGATAAGGAAGACGACAGCGTGGATCAGGTTGCGCGAGACGACGACCATCAGCGCGGCGCCGATGGTGATCGCGCTGAGCGACCAGAATGCCAAGTGGAAGCCCACATCCGACATTTTTCGTTAATCCGCTCCCACTTTAGGGAAGATCGTTGTGGCGCTCAGCAGCGCCATGAGTTGGATTTCGTTGAAGGCGCGCATCAGTCGCCACCGCCCGCAACGGGCTCGGCGCCCAACTCGTCGACGCGAATCGCCTGCGCGGCGCGCAGGCCGCCAACGCGGCCACGGGCCATGATGGCGTTGGACGGCAGCTTCTGTGATTCCGTGCCGGAGAGCTTGGCCCAGGTCACCACGGCCACCACTGTGAGGCCAGCGTTGATGATGCCGAAGACGGGCAGTGCGATGCTGGCATCCCAATTGTTCTCGAGCAGCAGTGTGCGCTCGACGGCAGCCGCGACGAGGAAGACGAGGCCGACCGGCACCAGGAACTTCCAGCAGAAGTGCATCATCTGGTCGATGCGCAGACGAGGCAGAGTGCCGCGCGTCCAGATGAAGATGAAGTACACGCCGCCGGTCTTGGCCAGCAGGATGATCCAGGGCGGAACCCACTCGTCGAGGCCCCAGAGCCACCAGCCGCCGAGGAAGAAGGTGGCAATGAAAGCGCTGATGGCGAGGGTGTTGAGCAGCTCGACGGCGTAGAAGAGCCCGAAGCGCATGCCCGAGTACTCCGTGTGGTACCCGGCGACGATCTCCGACTCGGCCTCGGAGATGTCAAGCGGGGTGCGGTTGAGCTCGGCGGTGGCTGAGAAGAAGAACATGAAGGCGGTCATGGGCAACATGAGGACGAGGAATAGATCCTCCGACTGTTGCCACTCGACGATGCCGTTGAGCGACATCGTGCCGGTGAAGAAGACCACCG
This sequence comes from Dehalococcoidia bacterium, assembly GCA_963577225.1. Taxonomy (GTDB): domain Bacteria; phylum Chloroflexota; class Dehalococcoidia; order Bin125; family Bin125; genus JAPUIR01. Next base: position 2,223 of record CAUYZA010000135.1, read on the forward strand.
TCAGCAGCGCCAGCACCATGGGCACCTCGTAGGAGATGGACATGGCGACGACGCGCATGGCGCCGAAGAGCGCGTACTTGTTGTTGGAGGACCAGCCCGCGATGAAGATCGCGATGACGCCCGTGCTGGAAACCGCGAGCAGGTAGAGCACGCCGACGTTGAGGTCGGCGACCTGCATGTTGGGGCCGAAGGGGACGACCCCCCAGATCAGCAGCGCGGGCAGAAAGATCAGGACGGGCGGGAGCAAAAAGAGGTACTTGTCGGCAGCGCGGGGGCGCAGCTCTTCCTTGAGCACGAGCTTGAGCGCGTCGGCCACGGGCTGCACCAGCCCCTTCGGTCCGACGCGGTTGGGACCGTAACGCTGCTGGAAGCGCGCGATGACCTTGCGCTCGACCCAGATCAGAATCAGCAGGGTGGGGCCGACGACGGCGAGGACGCCCAGCGCCCCGAGCAGCCCGCTGACAAGCGACGCGAGCCAGTCGGCGCCGATCCAGCCGGTGATCTCCTCCGAGAGGCCGGATAGATCGCGCAGGTCATACCACTTGGCGAGGGGGATCATCGGTCGATCTCTCCCACCACGATGTCGAGCGAGCCGAGGGTCACGATGGCGTCGGCCAGCGAGCCGCCCAAGGTCATCTCCTTGAGCGCGGTCAGGTTGATCAGGCTGGGCGGTCGGCAGTGGAAGCGGAACGGGGCCGGTCCGCCGTCGGAGACCAGGTAGAAGCCGAGCTCACCACGCGGCGACTCGACGCGGGCGTAGGCCTCGCCCGGGTCGGGCCGCAGGTGGAGCGGGACGTCCGTCAGCCAGGGACCGTCGGGGATGTTGTCGACGACCTGGTTGAGGATGCGGATGCTCTCCTTGACCTCGGCCATGCGCACGAGGAAGCGGTCGTAGCAGTCGCCCTGCCGGCCGACGGGGATGTCGAAGTCGAAGTTCTCATAACCGCAGTAGGGGTCGGCCTTGCGGAGGTCGAAGGGGACGCCGGAGCCGCGCAGAACCGGGCCACTAAACGAGGCATTGACGGCATCCTCGGCGCTGATCTGGCCGACGCCGCGGGCCCGGGCGACCAGGATCTCGTTGCCGATCAGCATGCTCTCGTAGTCCTCGATATGTCCGGGCATCTCGTCGAGGAAGGTGCGCACGGCGGGCAGGAGCCCCTCGGGCAGGTCGAAGGCTACGCCGCCGATGCGCATGTAGTTGGTGGTCAGGCGCGCGCCACAGGTCATCTCGAACAGGTCGAGCACCTTCTCGCGCTCACGGAACATGTGGAAGAGGGGGGTATGCCAGGCGCCGCAGTCGTTGATAAAAGTGCCGTTGGCCATGGCGTGGCTGGCGATGCGCTGCAACTCCGCGAAGAGGACCCGGATGAACTGCGCCCGCGGCGGCACCTCGACGCCGGCCAGCTTCTCCACGGAGAGGCAGTAGGCGAGGTTGTTCGACATCGCCGCCAGGTAGTCGATGCGGTCGGTGAAGGGGATGTTCTGGGTATAGGTGCGCTCTTCGGCCAGCTTCTCCATGGAGCGGTGGAGGTAGCCGATGATCATCTCGGCGTCGCGCACGATCTCGCCATCGATCTGGATTTTGAGGCGGAAGACGCCGTGCGTGGAAGGGTGCTGGGGGCCGAGGTTGACGGTGATCGGCTCGCGCGGGTCGAACTCGGTGTCGGTGGGGGAGAGGGTCATGCCTGGCCCTCCGAGGAGCTGCCGAGAACGCGCGGCGGATCGCCGGGAACCGGGATGTTACGGCTGGCCTGGTTGGGGTGGATCGGGCGCTCATCGACGGTGCCCGGCACCGGCCAGTCATTGCCGCCTGACTCGTGACTGAAACCGGGCAGCCCGGCGGTCAGGTTGCCGGGCATCTGCAGGAATGACTTGCGCAACGGATAGCCGGGGAAGCCCTCCCAGAGAAACATCCGGCGCAGGTCGGAGTGGCCTTCGAAGCTGATTCCGAAGAGATCGTAGATCTCACGCTCCTGCAGGTGCGCGCCCTTGAAGATCGGCTCGAGCGAGGGGACGCGGGGATCGTCGTAGCCGCCGGCGCTGACCTTGCAGACGACGATCTGGTTCAGGTCCAGCGACTGCAGGTGGTAGACGACTTCGAGCTCGCCGTCGCGATCGACGGCCGTCAGATTGGAGAGAAAGTTGAGCTCGAGTGCGGCGTCGTCGCGCAGGAAGGTAACGGCTTCGATCAAATGGTCGGCGCTGAGTTCAAGGTAGGCGTCGCCGGCAGCGGCTGCGTTCAAGCCAACAACGCTGCCGGGGCAGGCGGTGTTGAGTCGGTCGGCGACGGCTTGAGGGTCGAGCCAGGTAGTCATGCCGTTACTGCCACTCCAGCGCGTGCTTCCGCCACTCGTAGGCGAGACCGAGGAAGAGCGTGCCAATGAAGATCAGTCCGGCCACCAGTCCGAAGGTGAGGACGGAGTCCAGGGCGACGGCGAGCGGGAAAAGGAAGATCACCTCGACGTCGAAGATGACGAAGATCAGGGCGATCAGGTAGTAGCGGAAGTTGAACTGAACCCAGGTGGGACCTTCGGTCTCGACGCCGCATTCGTAGGTGTCCTCCTTGACGGCGTTGGGCAGGTTGGGGCGGATCTTGATCCGACCCAGCGCCCACGACGAAATCAGCGGGATCGACGGGAAGATGATCGCAAAGATCAGGAGGATGCCAAGGTGGCTGTACTGCTCAAGAACCACGGCGAGACACCCCTTGTTTTCGCCGGTGACAAGATTGTGAAATCTGTCGCGGATTATACGACGGTGGCTGGGTAGGTCCAACCTGGGCCCCGCTTAGCCAGCCTGCACGGGCTTCCGCGCGACCAGCGCAGGATCGCGCGGAACGGCGCGTCGATGCAACTCATCTCCCGTAGACGAGAGAATCGGGACCGTTTAGCGTCGTTCCATGCTCATTGACCTGCACAATCACACGTGGCCGCGGTCGCACGATTCGGTTTTGGACCCGGCGGACCTCGTCGATCGGGCCCGCGAAGCCGGGCTGGACGGCATCTGCCTGACCGAGCACGACGCCGTCTGGAACGAGGATGAAGCGCTGCGGTTGGGCGAGGAGAAGGAGTTCCTCGTCCTTCCGGGCGTGGAGATCAGCACGGACGACGGACACATCCTGGCCTGGGGCGTGGAGAAGTACGTCTTCGGCATGCACCGCGCCGAGCGGCTTGCTGAGCACGTCGAGGACCGCGGCGGCTGCCTGGTCATCGCGCATCCCTATCGTCGTCAGCTGCCTTGGAAAGACGATGAGCAGGAGTGGGTCAAGTCGCTGGCCAAGGCGGAGCAGAACCCGGCTTACCAATACTGTGTCGCCGTCGAGGTTCTGAACGGCCGGGGCAGCGAACGCGAGAACCGCTTCAGTACGGAGCTGCAAGCTCAGATGGGGCTGCCGGGAACGGCGGGGACGGACTCGCACGCGGTACATGACATCGGCAAGGTCGCGACGTACTTCGAGAGCGAGTCGATCGAGACCTGGCAGGACCTCGTGCGGGAGCTCAAGGCGGGCAACTACTGCGCGGTCGACATGGAGACCGGCAAGGAATACGCCGTTCCCGCCGGCAAAACCTATTCCCCACTGATCCAGCGGGCGAAATAGCCATCCTTTTGATCCGGCCTGGTCGGTAGGCTTCTTCCGCGAAGGCGGTGTTTCGCCGCGCGAAGGAGGGCTCATGCCGGGAATCTCGATCGATCGGGCCAAGGGCGTCGCTGAAGAGCCGGGCACGGGCCACAACCGCTGGCATCCTGCGATCGAGCCGGTGCTCGAGGTGGCACCCGGCGAGGCGGTGGAGATGGAGACGCGGGATGCCCTGGACGGACAGCTGACAGCCGCTTCGACGGAGGCCGACTTCGGGTCGCTCAACTTCGGGCGGGCGCACGCCCTGACCGGGCCGGTGCGCGTGGCCGGGGCGGAGCCGGGCGATCTGCTTGAGGTGGAGTTCGTCTCGATCGAACCGCAGCCGTGGGCCTACACCTCGATCACACCGGGCTCCGGCTATCTCGGCGATCTGGGTTTCGAACCGCTATTGGTGCACTGGGAGATCGAAAGAGGAAACGCGGCTGATGCGGGTGGGGGCTGGGCGCGCTCGGCGCAGTTGCCGGGCTTCCGCTTGCCGGGGGCGTCGTTCATGGGCGTGTCGGGCGTGGCGCCGTCGCTGGAGGAGGTGGCGGCCTGGAGCCGACGCGAGGCGGCGTGGGCGTCGCGCGGGGGAACCGTCTTCGCGCCAAGCACGGACGGCGCCGTGCCCGAGTCGGGCCCGGCGCCGACAGAGGGGCTGCGCACAATCCCGCCGCGCGAAAATGGCGGCAACATGGATGTGAAGCAGCTCACCGCCGGATCGCGGCTGTTTCTGCCGGTCTCGGTGGAGGGAGCACTCTTCTCGACAGGGGACGGGCATTTCGCGCAGGGTGATGGCGAGGTTTGCTTGACGGCGGCCGAGATGGGCGCCACCGTCGTAGTGCGCTTCGCACTGCATAAGGGTGAGGCGGACAAGGTGCGGGGTGGGTCGCTGCGCTTTTCGCACACGGGGGAGTTCGCGCGGCCGGAGCAAGCGCGGCTGCGCAACTTCATCGCGACGATGGGGATGCCAATCGACGGCGACGGCGTGAACGAGGGCGAAAATCTGAACCTGGCGACGCGTAACGCGCTGCAAGCGATGATCGAACTGCTGGGGGAGCGCGGCTACGGCCCCTCGCAGGCCTACGCGATCTGCAGCGTGGCGGTCGATTTGAAAATCAGTCAGGTGGTGGACGTGCCCAACTTCATCGTTTCGGCCTTCCTCGCCGAGGAAATGTTCGAGCCGGCCTGATCCCATGCGGCTTCGCGGCCTTGGACTCGTTGACCGCAGTTTGAGCGCTCCGTATCCTCGGCTCGCTCGCGGGCTGGACGATGGTTCGTCGCCCGCGATGCTGACATAGCAAGATCGAACCGTCGCCCGGCGGTTGCGTGAAGGAGTGACACATGGCTGACGAACCCGAATTCGAATCCGTCATCACGGACGAGATGCGCGCCCAGATCGGCGTCGAGAGCGACCCGACGACGAGCGAGGTGACGACGACCAGCGTGCGCATGTTCGCGCGCGCGGTCGCCTACGAAGACCCCGTGTTCTACGACCAAGCCGTCGCGAAGGAGCGGGGCTTCAAGGATCTGCCGGCGCCCCCCGGCTACCTGGGCACACCGGTCTTCAACCCGGTCAACTCGGATCCCACGTTCGGCGCGCAGCGCGGACGCGGGCCGCGGATCCAGTCGCCATACACGCTGGTGCTCAACGGTGGGACGGACGTGGAGTACTACGACACGCCGATCACGGCGGGCGACACGCTGACATCCTCGTCGCAGCTGGAGGTGCTCAACGAGCGTTACAGCGCAGCGTTGGGCGGGCCAATGCTGATCCAGGTGACGAAGACCACGGTCAAGAACCAAGACGGTACAGTAGTCGCAGTGATGCGCGGGACCGGGATTTCCTACGGCCCCAAGCGCGACGGCTAGCCGAGATCGATCGGACAGCGAGAGCAGAGAAAGGCGAAAGCCATGGCTGAGCAGGCCTACTTCGAGGACTACAACGAGGGCGATTCGATCCCGGTGGTCAGCAAGAACCCGAGCACGCAACAGCTCGTGCAGTTTGCGGCCGGATCGGGCGACTTCTACCAGATCCACTACGACCAGGACTTCGCCCGCGACACCGGTCTGAA